>NZ_BAAHBM010000015.1:0-57354 GCF_054776675.1 Angustibacter aerolatus | reverse complement strand
CTGGTCGGCCAGCCCGCTGAGCCGCACGGTGAGGTCGAGGTCGTGCGCCGCGCCGGGGCCGGGCAGCCGCGCGACCCGCAGGCCGAGCACCGTCGGGCCGCCACCGCCGTGCACGGGCGACACGTACGCCGCGAGCAGGGTGTCGCGCAGCACCAGCCGCACCGCGCCGTCGGGGTCGACCCGCCGGGCGCGTCCGGTGAACGTGGCGAGGTCCTGCATGGCGCCGCGGCCGGGCAGCCGCAGCACCGGCACGCCGCCGGGGCCGGGCACCGCGCCGGTGCCGTGCTCGCCGGAGGTGCTCACGCCGTCGCCCGGCTGCGCTGACGGAACCGGACGGGCTCGCCGCGCAGGGCGTCGAGCCGCTCGACGTCCTCGGGGGCCAGCCGGCGCGGCCGCTCGTTGGTCAGGTCGTAGACGACGAGGGTCGACTCGGCCACCGCGTACACCACCCTGGGCTCTCCTTCGTGCTCGTCGTAGACCTCGTAGCCGACGTCGATCTGCGCCCCGGCCAGGCGGGTGATCCACAGGTCGATGTGCACCGGCTCGGGCCGCCAGGTCAGCGGCTTGCGGTACTCGATGCGGTGGGCCACGACGAGGATGCCGGTGTCGAGCAGGCTGCTGCCGCCGGCGCTGCGCCGCCCGCCGAACGCCTCGATGCGGGCGTCCTCGAAGAAGCGCAGGTACTGCACGTTGTTGACGTGACCGTAGGCGTCCATGTCCGACCACCGCATCGGGTAGTCGCATCGGTAGTGGGCCATGGGCACATGCTCTCGGTCGCCGACGCGCGGCGCCCGCCGGGGTAGGTTGACGGCGTGCCGAGCGGTCCCAGCGACGTGCTGCCGGGCCTCGACGTCGCCGCCCTCTCCCGGTGGCTCGACGCCGAGCTCCCCGGGCTGCGCGCCGGGCCCCTGCGGGCCGAGCTGATCACCGGCGGCCGGTCGAACCTCACCTACCGCCTCGACGACGGCGAGCACCGCTGGGTGCTGCGCCGCCCGCCGCTGGGTCACGTGCTGGCGACGGCGCACGACATGGTGCGCGAGCACCGGGTGCTGAGCGCGCTCGCCGGCACGGCGGTGCCGGTGCCCGAGGTCGTGGCGCTCTGCGCCGACGACAGCGCGATCGGTGCCCCCTGCTACGTGATGCAGCACGTCGACGGTCTGGTGGTGCGCACCGCGCGCGACGTCGAGCAGGTGCCGGCCGACCGGCGCCACGACCTCGGGCTGCGCAGCATGGACGTGCTGGCCGACCTGCACGCCGTCGACCCGGGCGCGGTGGGGCTGGCCGACTTCGGCCGCCCGCAGGGGTTCCTGGCGCGGCAGGTGCGACGGTGGGGCGCCCAGCTCGACGCGTCGCGCAGCCGCGACCTGCCCGGCGTGGAGGCGCTGCGCGACGGCCTGGCGGCGACCGCACCGGACGGCGGACGGGTGGCGGTCGTGCACGGCGACTACCGGCTCGACAACCTCGTGGTGCATCCCGGCTCGTTCGAGGTGGCGGCGGTGCTCGACTGGGAGATGTCGACGCTCGGCGACCCGATGGCCGACCTCGGGCTGCTGCTGGCGTACACCGACGGCCTGTCGGACCCCTCGAACCCGGTGGCGCAGGGCCTCGCTGCCGGAGCGCACGGCCCGACGGTGTCCGAGCTGGTCGAGCGGTACGCCGGGCGCGCCGGCGGCGCCGACCCGTTGCGCGGCCTCGACTGGTGCCGGGCGTTCGGCTTCTTCAAGATCGCGGTGATCCTGGAGGGCATCCACTACCGGTGGGTGCAGGGGCAGACCGTGGGCGCCGGCTTCGACCGGATCGGCGCGGTGGTGCCGTCGCTGGTCGAGCGCGGGCGCGCCGCGCTGACGGAGGAGCGGGTGACGCGGTGAGCGAGGTGCTGGCGCACGACGTCGACGGCGAGGCGGACGGCCCGCGGGTGCTGCTGCTGCACACCGGGGCGACGCACCGCGCCATGTGGGACCCGCAGTGGCCGACGCTGCTGTCGCACGGGTTCCGCGTCGCGCGCTGCGACCTGCGCGGCTACGCCGGCGACCCGCCGTCCGGTCGGGTCGACCAAGTGGCCGACCTCGAGGCGCTGCTGGCGCACCTCGACTGGCGCGACGTCGCGGTCGTCGGACCGTCGTACGGCGGGTACGTCGCGCTGTCGCTCGCCGCGGCCAGCGAGCGGGTGGGGCGGCTGCTGCTGATCGACCCGGCCACCACGACCCTGCAGCCGTGCGAGCGGCTGCGTGCCCTGTGGACCGCCGAGCGCGCCGCCCTGGCCGCCGGCGACGTCGACGCAGCGGTGCGCGCGAACGCCGACACCTGGGTCGGTCCCGAGGCGACTCCGGCCGGGCGCGCGGCCTTCACCACCCAGCAGCGTGCGGTGTTCGAGGTGCAGCTGGCCACGCCGGACGACGTCGAGGAGGTCGAGCACGAGCCGGACGCCGCCACCGTCGAGGTGCCGACCACGGTGGTGGTGGGGCTGCACGACCTGCCCTCGTTCGTCGACGCCGCGCGCGAGCTGGCCGTGGCGCTGCCGCACGGCACGCTGGTCGAGCTGGCGTGGGCCGGGCACGTGCCGAGCATCGAGGACCCCGAGCGGTTCGAGCCGGTGCTGCTGGACGCCCTGCGCCGCAACGGTTCTGGAGGCTGACTCAGTGGACTTCACGCACGACGAGCGCACCCTCGACCTCGTCGGCCGGCTCGAGGCGTTCATGACCGAGGCGGTGCTGCCGGCCGAGCCGGTGTTCGCCGAGCAGGCGCAGGCCGCGCGCGACCGTGGCGAGCCCTGGACCCGCCCGCCGGTGCTGCGGCAGCTGCAGGCCGAGGCCCGCGGCCGCGGGTTGTGGAACCTCTTCCTGCCCGACGCACCCGACGGCACCCGGCACGGCGCGGGCCTGACGAACGTGCAGTACGCGCCGCTCGCCGAGGTCATGGGGCGCTCGCCGCACATCGCCCCGGAGGCCTGCAACTGCAACGCCCCCGACACCGGCAACATGGAGGTGCTGGCGCAGTTCGGCACCCCCGAGCAGCAGCAGCGCTGGCTCGGACCGCTGCTGGACGGGCGGATCCGCTCGGCGTTCTGCATGACCGAGCCGGACGTCGCGTCGTCCGACGCCACGAACATCCGCACCCGCATCCGGCGCGACGGCGACGACGTGGTGGTGTCGGGGCGCAAGTGGTGGTCGACCGGCGCGATGGACCCGGCGGCCGAGCTCCTCGTCGTGATGGGGCAGAGCGCCGACCCCGACGACGAGCACGTCGACCGGCACCGCCGGCAGTCGATGGTGCTGGTGCCGCGCGACACCCCCGGCGTCACGATCGTCCGGGGTCTGACGGCGTTCGGCTACGACGACGCGCACCACGGTGGCCACGCCGAGGTGACCTTCGACGACGTGCGGGTGCCGGCCTCGAACCTGCTGGTCGGCGAGGGCGAGGGGTTCGCGATCGCGCAGGCCCGGCTCGGCCCCGGCCGGGTGCACCACTGCATGCGGCTCATCGGCATCGCCGAGCGCGCGCTCGAGCTGATGTGCCGCCGGGCGTCGCAGCGCGTCGCGTTCGGCAAGCCGCTCGCGGCGCAGGGCGTCGTGCAGGCGCAGGTCGCGTCCGCCCGCATCGCGATCGAGCAGGCGCGGCTGCTGGTGCTGAAGGCCGCGTGGCTGATGGACACCGCCGGCAACCGCGCGGCGCACACCGAGATCCAGGCGATCAAGGTGCTGGTGCCCTCGGTCGTGCAGCAGATCGTGGACGACGCCATCCAGGTGCACGGCGGCGCCGGCGTCTCGGCCGACACCCCGCTCGCCGAGCTGTGGGTGGCCGCGCGCACGCTGCGGCTGGCCGACGGCCCCGACGAGGTGCACCGCGCCTCGCTGGCGCGCCGCGAGCTGCGCCGCTGGGCCGACGCGTGAGCGACTTCTCGCACCCCGACCCTGCCCAGCGGCCCGCACAGCCGCCGAACCCCTACGGCACACCGCCCGCGGGCCCGCCCGGCCCGGTGCACGGCGCACCGCAGCCCCCGCCGTACGCCTACCAACCGTCCTTCCAGCCGGCCCCCGACGCGCGACGCGGCCCGGGCGGCGTCGCCGTCGCCGGGCTGGTCGTCGGCGGGCTCGCCCTGCTCGGCGTCGTCGTGCTCGGGCTGGTGCTGCTCGCGTGGTGGGGCGGCGGATTCGACGAGGGCGACGACCTCGTCGGCACCGCACCGCAGGTCACGCAGCTGGCGTACCCCGGCTACCAGCTCGCCGCCGAGGTCACGCGGATGCTCGAGTTCGAGGGGTACGAGGTCTCCGGCACAACCTGCCCGGTGACGCCCGCCGTCCGCGACGGCGAGCTCACCGAGTGCACCGCCACCGTCGACGGCGACGAGTACGAGGCCGACGTCGTGTGGTCGGACGACCGCGGCCACTTCGAGCTGTACGGCTCCTGGACCGACTGAGCCCCCCACTCCTCGCACGCCGAGCTGCCACTTCCGGGGGTCGCAGGCGGCCCCGACGTGCCCCGGAAGCGGCATCTCGGCGGCATCTGGAGGGGTGCCGAGATGCGAGTAGAGGTTCACCGAGCGCAGCGATGATGAACCGCTACTCGCATCTCGGCAAGAGCGGTCAGGCGAGCGACGGGTAGAGCTGCCGGAGGTCGCCGGAGAGCAGCGACTTCACGCCGCGGCTGGTGTCGTCGGCCAGCACCTCGGGCTCACCGGCCTCGACGCCGTCGAGCGTCGCCCGGGCCACCAGCGCCGGGTCGGCCTTGGGCACGTCGAGCCCGGCGGTCATGTCGGTGTCCATGTACCCGACGTGCAGCGCGGTGAGCGACGTGCCCTGCTCGGCGAGCTCCTGGCGCAGCGCGTTGCCCATGGCCCACTCGGCCGCCTTCGCGGCGCCGTAGGCACCGGCGCCCGGCAGGTGCAGCCACGACAGCGCGGACAGCACGTCGACCACCGCTCCCCCACCGTTGCGCTCGAGCACCGGTGCGAAGGCCCGCACCACCTGCAGCACCCCGAGCACGTGCGTGTCGAGCTCGAGCCGGACGTCGGACAGCTCTCCGTGCAGCAGCGAGGCGCCGGTCGCGATGCCGGCGTTGTTCACCAGCAGGGTCACGTCGTGCGCGGTCTCGGCGGCGGCGACGATGCTGTCGGGGTCGAGCAGGTCGAGCCGCACCGGCACCACGCGCGGGTCGGTGACGTCGACCGAGCGTGGGTCGCGGGCGGCGGCGTAGACCGTGCGCGCGCCGCGGGCGAGCAGCTCGTCGACGAAGCGGCGGCCGAGGCCGCGGTTGGCGCCGGTGACGAGGGCGACGGAGTCGTGGATCGTGAAGGAGGTCATGCCCCAGCAAACCTCGGAGGCTGAGTAGGTATTTCCTACTGAGCCAGCGGGTAGGCAGCCGTCGGCACGAAGCGCGCCTCGCTCGGCGGCACCTCCCGGCCCTGCCGGTCGACGAACCCCACGTGCAGGGCGCGGGTGCCGCCCACGACGCGCCGCACCATCGTCGGCCCCTCGGCGACCGGGTCGTGCAGGTCGCCCCACTGCTGCAGCGCCCCGAGCACCACCTTGAGGTCCTCCCCGGCCGGCGTGAGCCGGTACTCGAACCGCGTGCGCGACCCGGGCTCGCGGTACGGCACCCGCTCGAGCACCCCGTGCTCGACGAGCCGGCCCAGCCGGTCGGTCAGCACGTCGGGCGCGATCTGCAGCCGGTCGCGCAGCTCGGCGAACCGGGTCACGCCCAGCGTCGCCTCCCGCAGCACCAGGAACCCCCACCGATCGGCGAGCACGTCGAGCGTGCGCGCGATCGCGCAGAGCCGGCCACCGGGTATCCCGTCCCTCGCCATCCACCGAGCCTACGTCGTCCGCACCAACCCAGCCGCTCCCCTGCTGCCGAGTTGCCACTTCCTGGGGTCGCGGAGGCCCCGAGGTGCCCCGGAAGTGGCAACTCGCGGGGTCGGCAGCGGTCAGCGGGGTGCGGAGAGCCGCTGCTGCAAGCGGTTCATGCCGTCGAGCCACCCGTCGACGTCGGCCGCCTTGGCCCGCACGTAGTCGGCCACCTCGGGGTGCGGCAGCACGAGGAACTCGCCCGTTCCCAATGCGTGCAGCACCGCGTCGCCGACCACCTCGACGTCGACCGCGTCGGGGCCGAGCAGCGCCTCGCCGAGGGCACCGGCGGAGGTCAGCATCGGCGTCCGCACGCCCTGCGGGCACAGGGCCTGCACGACGATCCCCTTGTGCGAGTAGCTGAGTCGCAACCACTCGGCGAAGGCGACGGCAGCGTGCTTGCTGACGGCGTAGGGCGCGCTGCCGAGCATGGTGAGCAGCCCGGCGGCCGACGCGGTGACGAGCAGGTGCCCGCGACCGCGCTCGAGCCAGCGCGGCAGCAGCGCCTCGGCGGCCCGCACGTGGGCCAGCACGTTCACCTCGAGCGCCTGCGACCAGGCGGCGGGCGTCGCGGCGGAGCGGCCGGTGACCCCACCCTGAGGGGCGACGCCGGCGTTGGCGCAGAACAGGTCGATCTCGCCGAGGTGGTCGCGCGCGGCCTCGACGAGCGCCCGCACGCCCGCCTCGGACGCCGCGTCGCCAGGCACCGCGAGCGCGCCCACCTCGTCGGCCACCGCCCGCGCGGAGTCGGCGTCGACGTCGTTCACCACGACCCGCGCTCCCTCGGCAGCGAACCGGCGCGCCAGGTGGGCGCCGATGCCCGACCCGCCCCCGGTCACCACGACGCCGGCTCCCTGCAGCTGCAGCGACTCAGCCACGCTCGACCACCACCCGTCCCGTCGTCCGGCCGCCTGCGAGGTCGGCGAGCGCGCCGGGCACGTCGTCGAAGCCGACCCGCCTCGACACCAGCGGCTGCGCCAGGCCGGCCGCGACGAGCTCGTCGATCTCGTGCTGCGCCTGCCGCACCAGCTCGGGCGCACGCGTCTGGTACGGCCCCCAGTGCAGGCCGAGCACCGCGTAGTTCTTCAGCAGCAGGTGGTTCGCCGGTGGCCGAGGCACCTCGCCGCTGGTGAAGCCGACGACCACGACCCGGCCCTCGAACGCGACCACCTTGGTCGACGCGGTGAACGCGTCACCACCGACCGGGTCGAAGACGACGTCGGCGCCGTCGGGGCAGGCCTCGCGCAGTGCCGCCACGAGCCCGTCGACGCCGTCGCACGCGAGCCGGTCGACCACCGCGTCGGCGCCCAGCTCGTGCGCGACGTCCACCTTCTCGGGACCACCGACCACCGCCACGACCCGCGCCCCGCCTGCCAGGCCGAGCTGCACCGCGGCGCTGCCCACGCCCCCGGCCGCCGCGTGCACCAGCAGCGTCTCGCCCGGCTGCAGCGCCGCCCGGCGGTGCAGGCCGAACCACCCGGTCTGGTAGGCGACGAAGAGCGCGGCGGCCTCCGCGTCGTCGAGCTCGGACGGCGCGGCGAACGCCTGACCCGCCGGGAGCACCGCGACGTCGGCCAGCCCACCGTGCGGCAGCTCGGGCATCCCCAGCACCCGGTCGCCGACGGCGAACCCCTCGACGCCGTCGCCCAGCGCCGTGACCGTGCCGCACACCTCGATGCCGGGCGTGAACGGCAGCTCCGGACGCACCTGGTACCGCCCGGAGGCGAGCAGGACGTCGGGGAAGTTCAGCGCGCACGCCGACACCTCGACCTGCACCTGCCCCGGCCCGGCCCGCGGCACGGGGACGTCGGTCGCCAGCTCGAGCGCGGACGCCGGGTCGCCGAGCCGCACCACCTGCCAGGCCCGCATCGTGCCGGTCACCCGAGGCCGCCCGAGCGCGTGATGCCGCCGTCGAGCACGAGCGTCTGCCCGGTGATCCAGCTCGCGTCGTCCGACAGCAGGAACGCGATGGCCGCGCCCACGTCGTCCGGCCGGCCGAGGCGCCGCAGCGGGTAGCGGCTGGCGACACCCTCCTCGTCGTGCGCGTAGAGCGCCTGCGCGAACTGGGTCTTCACCACCGCCGGGGCCACCGCGTTGACCCGCACGGCCGGGGCGAGCTCGATCGCCAGCGACTCGGTGAGCTGGATGAGCGCGGCCTTGGTGACGCCGTAGAAGGCGATGCCCGGCGCCGGTTGCAGGCCGGCGATCGACGACACGTTCACCACGGCGCCGCCGTCCGCGAGCCCCGCGCGCAGCGACGCCTGCGTCCAGGCGAGCGTCGACACGACGTTCGTCTCGGTGATCTTGCGCGCGACGTCGAGGTCGAGGTCGGCGAGCGGGCCGTAGGCGGGGTTGATGCCGGTGTTGTTCACCAGCAGGTCGAGCGGGCCGAAGGCCTCGGTGACCCGCGCCAGCACCTCGTCGCGGTGCGCGGCGTCGTCGGCCCGGCCGGCCACGCCGATCGCGACGTCCGGCCCGCCGAGCGCCTCGACGGCGGCGGCCAGCGGCTCGGCCTTGCGCGCGGTGATCGCGACCCGGGCACCCTCGGCGACCAGCCGCTCGGCGGCGGCGAAGCCGATGCCCCGCGACGCGCCGGTGACCAGCGCGACCTTGCCCTGCAGGCCCCTCACAGCCCGAGGTCCCGGCCGATGAGCTCCTTCATGATCTCGTTCGAGCCGGCCCAGATCTTCGTGACCCGGGCGTCGCGCCAGGCCCGTGCCACCCGGTACTCGTTCATGTAGCCGTAGCCGCCGTAGAGCTGCACGCACTCGTCGAGGACGTCGTTCTGCACCTGCGCGCTCCACCACTTCGCCTTCGCGGCGTCCGGCGCCGACAGCTCGCCGCGGGCGTGCGCGAGCACGCACTGGTCGACGAACGCCTGCGTGACGTCGATCGTCGTCTGCAGCTCGGCGACCTTGAACTTGTTGTGCTGGAACGACCCCACGGCCTGGCCGAACGCCGTGCGCTGCTTCACGTACTCGATGGTCTCGTCGAGGATCTGCGCCGCGTGCGCCGTGTTCGAGACGGCGGCGCCGACCCGCTCCTGCACCAGCCGCTCCATCATGTGGATGAAGCCCATGCCCTCCTCGCCGATGCGCAGCGCGTCGGGCACCCGCACGTCGGTGAAGAACAGCTCGGCGGTGTCGGACTCGGTCTGGCCGACCTTGTCGAGCTTGCGACCGCGGGTGAACCCCGGCATCCCGGTCTCGACGCCGAACAGCGTGATGCCCTTGGCGCCCCTCGAGGCGTCGGTGCGCGCCGCGACGATCACCAGGTCGGCGCCGTACCCGTTGGTGATGAACGTCTTCGAGCCGTTCAGCACCCAGTCGTCGCCGTCGCGCACGGCGGTGGTCTTCAGGGCAGCCAGGTCGGAGCCACCGCTCGGCTCGGTCATCGCGATGGCGGTCACCAGCTCGCCCGACACGAACCCGGGCAGCCAGCGCGCCTTCTGCTCGTCGGTGGTCAGCTCGACGAGGTACGGCGCGCAGACGCTGGCGTGGATGCCGATGCACGAGCTGATCGACGCCGAGACGCGGGCGATCTCCTCGGCCGCGACGGTGCCGAACAGGTAGTCCTCGCTGCCCCCGCCGCCCCACTCGTCCGGCACGTGCAGCCCGAGCAGCCCGGCCTTGCCCGCCTCGAGCCAGAACTCGCGCGGCAGCGCCCGCGCCTCGACGAACTCGTCCATCCGCGGCACCACGTGCCGCTGCAGGAACTCGCGGGTCGTGGCGCGCAGCGCCTCGTGCTCCTCGCTGTACAACGTGCGGCGCACCGTCGGGCCTCCCTCGACTGCTGGGTCGCGGCTCAGCGGTGACTGAGCGCTCGCTCACCTGCTAACTTCGCGGCTGCGTGCCCGTGCTGTCAACCACCGGAGGTCACGTCGTGCCCGCCGCCCCGCACCCCCGCCGCGCCGCCCGCGGGGTGCCGCGCGACACCGCCTCGCGCGGCCACCGGGCCGACGTCGCAGAGGCGTTCGCCGACCTGCCCGACGTCCCCGAGACGCAGCGCCGGGTGCTCGTGGCAGCGATCGAGGCGTTCGCGGCGCGCGGGTACCACGCGACCACCACGCGCGACCTCGCCGTCGGCGCGGGCCTGTCACCTGCCGGCCTCTACGTGCACTTCGCCAGCAAGCAGGCGGTGCTGGCGCGGGCCAGCCTGCTCGGGCACGAGGCCGCGGTGCGGCTGGTCGAGCAGACGCTGGCCGGCGCCGGTCCGGGCCCCGCCGCACGCGTCGGTGACCTGGTGCGCACCTTCACCGCCTGGCACGCCCGGCACGTGCTGGTCGCCCGCGTCGTGCAGTACGAGCTGGCCGCGCTGGCCCCGGCCGAGCTCGAGCAGGTGGTCGCGCTGCGCCGCCACATCGAGCAGCTGGTCGAGGCGGAGGTGCGGCGCGGCGTGGCCGACGGGTCGCTGCGCACCGAGAGCCCGCACGACGCGACCCGCGCGCTGCTGTCGCTCTGCATCGACGTCGCGCGCTGGTACGACCCGGCCGGCGAGCAGTCGCCGGACGACGTCGGCGAGCGCTACGGCAGGCTGGTGCTGCGCATGCTGGGTGCGCACGACGCGTGACGGAGGAGTCAGTGACCGACGCAGGCACGGTGGACGACGCGCAGCCGGACGACGCGCAGCACGGTGAGCAGCTGCTGCGGCAGCTGCTGACGGTGCTCGACCTGCGCCCGCAGGGGGTCGACGCGCACGGGCAGGACGTGTTCGAGGGCGAGAGCCAGTGGCAGCCGCACGGACGGGTCTTCGGCGGTCAGGTGCTGGGTCAGACGCTCGTCGCGGCCGGGCGCACCGTGCCCGCCGGGCGCACAGTGCACTCGATGCACGGGTACTTCATCCGGCCCGGCGACGCGCGCGACCCGATCCGCTTCGCCGTCGAGCGGCTGCGCGACGGCCGCTCGTTCAGCACCCGCCGGGTGCACGCGATCCAGCACGAGCAGCCGATCCTGTCGATGATCGCCTCGTTCCAGACCGCGCAGGACGGCATGGAGCACCAGGACGAGATGCCCGACGTGCCGCCGCCGGAGGACCTGCCCACCACGCGCGACCTGCTGGGCCACGTCGACCACCCGGTGGCGCAGTACTGGGCGAACGAGCGGCCGATGGACCTGCGGCACGTGCAGCAGCCGATCTACTGGGAGGCCGACCCGCACCGCGTCGCGCACCAGGCGCTGTGGATGCGCACGCCCGCGCCGATGCCGGACGACGAGCTGCTGCACCGCGCGGTGCTCGGCTACGCGAGCGACTACACGCTGCTCGAGTCGGTGCTGCGCCGGCACGGGCTCACCTGGGCGACGCCGCAGATGAAGTCCGCGAGCCTGGACCACGCGATGTGGTGGCACCGCCCGGTGCGGGTCGACGAGTGGCTGCTGTACGTGCAGGCCAGCCCCTCGGCGACCGGTGGGCGCGGGCTCGGTGTCGGGCGGGTCTTCAGCCGCGACGGGCGGCTCGTGGCCTCCGTCGCGCAGGAGGGGATGACCCGCGCGCCGGCCGGTTGGCCGGAGTGACCTTCGTCTCTCTCCACGCAGGAGTGACTTCAGGACCTCCTGGGTAGCACCGAGACTCTCTGGGAAGCCCCCGTCACGAACGGCGGGGCACCCGGTGCGCGCCGAGCCTCGCCACGGCACCGGGATCGTCGAACACGACGCGTTGGTGGCGAGGACGGAGCGCCCAGGCAGTCCGCACGACCGGCAGCACGCCGCGTCGAGCTTGGGGGTAAGGACGTCGACGACCCGCACGGGTCGGACGACGGACCGGGTGTACAGGTGCCCGACCCCGACAGGTCCCGCTTCGCAGGTGCGACCTGGAGACCCCTATGTCCGCGACCCGTCGCGTGCTCCACCATGCCCGGCTGCCCCTCCTCGCGATCCTCGTCGCCGTGGGCGTGCTCCTCCCCCAGTCCGTCTCGACCGCCCCGAAGGCCCACGCCGCCGTGAGCGCCAAGGTCGGCGCGAAGGCCCTCACGCTCGTCGCCACCCGCAAGGGCGCGAAGTACAAGATGGGCGCCGTCGGCCCCCGCGCCTTCGACTGCTCCGGTCTGACCAAGTGGACCTACGCCCGCCTCGGCAAGACCCTGCCGCACAACGCGCAGGCGCAGTGGAAGGCCACCAAGCACCTCAAGAAGTCCGACCGCCGGGTCGGCGACCTGGTCTTCTTCTTCAGCGGCAAGCACGCCTACCACGTGGCCGTGTACGCGGGGCACGGCAGGATCTGGCACGCCCCCAAGCCGGGCAGCCGCGTCAAGCTCGCCAAGCTGTGGACGTCGAAGGTCAAGTACGCCCGGGTGCGCTGAGCACCAGCAGCCCCTCCGCACCCGCGGACGACGACGGCCGCCCCACCCCCTCGGGGGTCGGGCGGCCGTCGTCGTCTGGTCCGGCTGGGCGGCTCAGTCGCGGGTGAGCTTGCGGTGCGTCAGGCGGTGCGGGCGGGCGGCGTCGACCCCCAGCCGGTCGACCTTGTTCTCCTCGTAGGAGGCGAAGTTGCCCTCGAACCAGTACCAGCGCGACGGGTTCTCCTCGGTGCCCTCGTAGGCGAGGATGTGCGTCGCCACCCGGTCGAGGAACCACCGGTCGTGGCTGATGACCACGGCGCAGCCGGGGAACTCCAGCAGCGCGTTCTCGAGCGACCCGAGCGTCTCGACGTCGAGGTCGTTCGTCGGCTCGTCGAGCAGCAGCAGGTTGCCGCCCTGCTTCAGGGTGAGCGCGAGGTTCAGCCGGTTGCGCTCACCGCCGGACAGCACCCCCGCCGCCTTCTGCTGGTCGGGGCCCTTGAAGCCGAACGTCGACACGTAGGCGCGCGACGGGATCTCGGAGTTGCCCACCTTCATGTGGTCGAGGCCGTCGCTCACGACCTCCCACACGTTCTTCTTCGGGTCGATGCCCGAGCGGTTCTGGTCGACGTACGCGATCTTGACCGTCTCGCCGACCTTCACCGAGCCGTCGTCCGGCTCCTCGAACCCGACGATCGTCTTGAACAGCGTCGTCTTGCCCACGCCGTTCGGGCCGATGACGCCGACGATGCCGTTGCGCGGCAGCGTGAACGAGAGGTCGTCGATGAGGACCCGGTCGCCGAAGCCCTTCTTCAGGTCGTGGGTCTCGATGACGATCGAACCCAGCCGCGGGCCCACCGGGATCTGGATCTCCTCGAAGTCCAGCTTCCTCGTGCGCTCGGCCTCCGACGCCATCTCCTCGTACCGCGCGAGGCGGGCCTTCGACTTGGTCTGGCGGCCCTTCGCGTTCGAGCGCACCCACTCCAGCTCGTCCTTGAGCCGCTTGGCGAGCTTGACGTCCTTCTTGCCCTGGACCGTCAGGCGCTCCTGCTTCTTCTCCAGGTACGTGGAGTAGTTGCCCTGGTACGGGTAGAGCCGGCCGCGGTCGACCTCGGCGATCCACTCGGCCACGTTGTCCAGGAAGTACCGGTCGTGGGTCACGGCCAGCACGGCACCCTCGTAGGCGGACAGGTGCTGCTCGAGCCACTGCACGCTCTCGGCGTCGAGGTGGTTGGTGGGCTCGTCGAGCAGCAGCAGGTCGGGCTTGCTGAGCAGCAGCTTGCACAGCGCCACCCGGCGGCGCTCACCACCCGACAGCACCGTCACGTCGGCGTCCGGGGGCGGGCACTGCAGGGCGTCCATCGCCTGCTCGAGCTGGCTGTCGAGGTCCCACGCGTCGGCGGCGTCGATGACCTCCTGCAGCTTGCCCATCTCCTCCATCAGCTCGTCGGAGTAGTTCTCGGCCATCTCCGCGGCGATGTCGTTGTAGCGCTGGAGGGCGGCCATGGTCTCGCCGGCGCCCTCCTGCACGTTGCCGAGCACCGTCTTCTCCTCGTTCAGCGCCGGCTCCTGCTCGAGGATGCCCACGGTGAACCCGGGGCTCAGCCGCGCCTCGCCGTTGGAGGGCTGGTCGAGCCCGGCCATGATCTTGAGGATCGTCGACTTGCCGGCGCCGTTGGGGCCGACGACGCCGATCTTGGCGCCCGGCAGGAACGACATGGTGACGTCGTCGAGGATGACCTTGTCGCCGTGCGCCTTGCGCGCCTTGGTCATGGTGTAGATGAACTCGGCCATGCCCCCGAGGCTAACGGGCGCCGGGTCGCGGCGACGAACCCGCTCCGCCGTCGCGACGCTCACGCCGCCGCCTCGGCGCCGGCGGCGGCCCCGTCCGCGAGCTCACCGGGCGCTGGGTCGCTGCCGTCGGCGGCCCCCTCCCCGGCCCGCTCGCCGGCCGACTGCCCGGCCGCGGACTGCCCGCCGCCGCTGCCGCGCGACACCTTGGCGAACTGCGACGAGCCCCGGCGCAGGTCGTGGCCGACGCTGACCGCCTCGACCTCGAGGTCGACGCCGGACTGGCCGTCGTGGTCCCAGTCGCGACGGGTGAGCGTGCCGTGCACGACCACGGGCTGCCCCTTCGTCACCGACTGCGCGACGTTCAGCGCCAGCCCGCGCCAGCAGACGACGGTGAGCCAGGTGGTGCTGGTGTCGACCCACCCCTGCAGCTCGCGGTCGAAGCGGACGGCGGTCGAGGCGACGCGGAAGCTGGTGCGGGCGACCCCCGCCGGGGTGATGGCGTGCCGGGGCTCGGTGGCGACGTTGCCGAACACGGTGGTGGTGATCTCGTTCACGGTTGCTCCTCGTCAGGGGTCGGGCGGACGAGAGGCAGCCTGCGCCGACGCGGCGACCGGGCGCAGCCGTCGGCCGACCCCTGTGGAGAACTCAGTCCCGTCGTCCACCTGTGGACGAGCGGCGAAGGGGGCTAGCGCGGTGCGCTAGCGAGCACCGCGAGCGCCTGCCGGGTCTCGCGGTGGTCGCGCAGCACGCCGGCGACCGGCTCGAGCACGCGGGCTCCTGCGACGCCGGCCACCGCGTCGTCGAGCCGTCGGCGCACTCGGGCGCCGCGGCGCCGCGCCGAGACCCGGGCCAGGGCACCGACCAGCAGGCCCAGCAGGAAGCCGAGCAACAACCCACCGACCAGCAGCAGCGTGGGCAGCGGCACGACGCCGACCTCCGGGGTCGGCAGGTCGGGCAGCCCGAGCGCACCGACGACGGCCAGCGCCACCAGCCACACCAGCCCGACGGCGGCCGCGAGCGCCAGCAGCAGCTGCCCGGCGCCGAGCACCCGCCAGCCGCCGCGGCGCGAGCGCCCGAGGTCGGGGCCCACCACGGCCTGGTCGACGGCGTCGACGAGGTCGCCGCCGCTCGGCATGGCGGCGGCCCGCACGGCCTCCTGCCAGGGGCGCGGCAGACCGTCGGCGGCGTGCGTCGCGACCTGGCGGGTGGCGAGGTCGAGGCGGGCGAGCTGGGTGGGGCCGGGCGGCGGCAGCGACGAGCGGCGCACGCTGGTGGCCAGCGCCTCGCGCGAGCTGGAGCCCGCACCGGCGTCGTCGCTGGTGCCGTGGTCGAGCCGCAGCCGGCGCAGCGGGTCGGGTCGCAGCCGGCGCACCCAGCTGGTGACCGGCCAGCCCGCCGTGCCCACCGCGGCGCGCACGGCGTCGGCCTGCACGGCCTGCACCACCGCGGGCACCCCGGCCACGTCGCCCAGCACCCGCACCAGGTCGGTGCCGGCCAGCAGGCCGGCAGCGTCGTCCGGGTCGCGCTCGCGGTCGCCGACGCCTGGGCGCAGGTCGCCGGCGGCGTGCCGCAGGTCGGCCACGAGCCGCTCGGTGCGGGCCACCCGGCGTCCGACGGCGTCGCCGAGCAGCTCGCGCAGGTGCGGCAGCCCGTCGCCCCGGACGGCGGAGGTCGGCAGCACCTCGGCGTCCCGCAGCCCGTCGGCACGCACCAGGCGCGTCAGGTCGCGCAGGCAGGCCTCGCGCGAGGCGTCGTCGAGCCGGTCGGCCTGGTTCAGCAGCACGACGGTGACGGCGTCGTGGCCGGACAGCCGCGACAGGTACCGGCGGTGCACCGCGGCGTCCGCGTACTTCTGCGGGTCGGTCACCCAGACCAGCACGTCGACCAACCCGACCAGGCGGTCGACCTCGAGCCGGTGCGCGACCTCGGTGGAGTCGTGGTCGGGCAGGTCGAGCAGCACCAGGCCGCGCAGGTCGTCGGCCTCGTCGCTCAGCTGGCTCTCGTGGCTGAGCCGGTGCCGGCTGGGCACACCGAGCCAGTCGAGCAGCTCGTCGGCGCCCTCGGCACCCCACACGCAGGCGGTCGCGGACGACGTGGTGGGACGCCGCGCGCCGGCCTCGACGAGCTCGAGCCCGGCGATCGCGTTGAACAGGCTCGACTTGCCGCTGCCGGTGGCCCCGGCGAGTGCGACGACGGTGTGCTCGCCGGAGAGCCGCATGCGCTCGCCGACCTTGCCCACGAGGGTGCGCGCGCGCCGGGCGGCGGCCTGGTCGAGCCGGTGGCCGCCGGCGTCGAGGGCGCGCTCGAGCGCCTGGACGCCGTCGCCGAGCTCGAGGCCCTCGACGGTGCGGCGGCGCCTCACGCGGGCACCCGACGGGCCCGCTCGACGTCGGACGCCGCGCGCTCGAGGGCCGCGACGTCGACCACCGCCGCGGCCTCGTCGAGCACCTCGACGTAGCGCGCGTGGTCGAGGTCGAGCAGCTCGCCGCTGCGCTGCACCAGGTCGGTGCGGGCCCGGGCGGCGAGGGTGCGCACGGCCTGGTCGCCGAACACCGCCTCGAGCACGCGCTGGGCGAGCAGCGCGGTGCCGCCGGCGATGCCGACCTCGGCCCCCGACAGCCCGGCGGTCTGGCTGAACACCACGAGCATGAGCAGCACGCCGAGGCCGTTCACGCCGTACGACAGCGCCCGGGCGGTGGCCCGCTTGTCGCCGCCCTCGTCGCGCACCAGCTCGAGCACCGCGCCCTGCCAGTCGCGCACCATGCGGCCGATGCGCTCGGGGGTCTCGGCGTCCGGCCGCTCGAGCGCGGGGTGCGCGTCGAGCAGCGCGGCGCCCCCCGGCGTCCCGCGCCAGCGTCGTGCGGCGTCCTCGTCGGCGGCCTCGGCCTGCGCGCGCACCAGCTGCTCGACGCCCGACTGCAGCGCCTGGCCGAGGTCGGGCTGGGTGTGCGGGCGGCCGCGCAGCGCGGAGGAGATGCGGTCGCGCCAGCCACCCACCCGCTCCTGCAGCGAGCGCAGCAGCTCGCCGGTGCCGACGACCTCCTGCCAGCGGGCGAGGATCTCGCCGCGCAGCAGCGAGCCGTCCGACAGCGAGCGGTCGACGTCGCGCCGGGCCCGTGAGTAGGCCTCCGCGGCCTCGACGCGCAGCCGCTCGTGCGCCAGCCGCTGCAGGCCGAGCGCGGTGACCAGCCCGTCGGTGCGGGTGCTCATGGTGTCGAGCCAGCCGTCGAGCGTGCGCCGGACGACGGCCTGCCGCGCCGAGTCGTCGCGGGCCAGCGCCGACAGCCAGCCGAGCACCGGCGCCACGACGGGCACCGGCAGCAGCCCCGCGTCGTCGACCTGGCTCTCGGGCACGACGAACAGCGGGGACGACGTCAGCCCCCGCTCGCGCAGCATCTCCGACAGGTGCGAGCGCACCTCGACGACGGCCGCCTGCGGCACGCGGTCGAGCACCACCGCGACGGCCGCGCCACGGCTGGCGGCTCCGTGCAGCAGCGTCCACGGCACGGCGTCGGCGTAGCGGGCCGCGCTGGTGACGAACAGCCAGAGGTCGGCGGCGGCCAGCAGCTGCTGCGCGAGCTCGCGGTTCGCGGCGACCACGCTGTCGATGTCGGGGGCGTCGAGCAGCGCCAGGCCCGGCGGCAGCGCGTCGCTCGGCACCAGGTGCACGGTGGTGATGCGCGCGTCGTCGTCGAGCACCCGCTTCGCGAGCGCCGGCGCCCCGGTGGTGCGGGCCAGCGACGGCAGCACCCGTGCGTCGTCGAACCAGTGCGCGTCGTCCGGGTGGTGCACGAGCACGGGCGCGCGCGTCGTCGGCCGCAGCACCCCGCCCTGGCTGACGGTGCGCCGCAGCAGCGAGTTGACCAGGGTCGACTTGCCCGCACCGGTCGAACCCCCGACCACCGCGAGCAGCGGCGCGTCGAGCGCCCGCAGCCGCGGCAGCACGTAGTCGTCGAGCTGGTCGACCAGCGCCTCGCGCTCGCGCCGGGCCGCCGTCACGCCCTCGACGCCCAGCGGCAGCGCCGTCTCACCGGCACGCTGGCGCAGCCGCTCGACGGCGTCGAGCAGGGCGTCGCGGCCCGGGGCGGTGGTCATGGCGCGCTCAGCATCGCGGGTGCGGGTTGCCCGATCAACTCGGACCGGGCCCCGATGACGCGGCACTGACCTGCGACGACGCCCCGCGAGCCCCCGCCGAGGCCCCCGCCGCCGCACCCCGCACGCCCTAGACTCGGAGCGGCCCGGCCCCGCCGAGCCCGGCGCCCGTAGCTCAACGGATAGAGCAGCGGCCTTCTAATCCGCCGGTTGCAGGTTCGAGTCCTGCCGGGCGCGCCGCCCCGTGCTCGACCAGCCCGCACCACCCCGCCACCAGGGCCGACACGACCGCGGCAAGGCACCCGAACGGCACATCGATGCCCATGCAGCCGTCTCCGGACCGTCCAGGTCGCCCAGCGGCCGAGCGGCGTCCAGACCTCTCACCCGTCGCCCCCACGGAGACGTCCCGCGTCAGCGTCCGACGCCGGCGGCCGGCTGCTGCGGATGCCGCCGAACCTCTGAGCTCGGACCGGGCGGTCAGCGCCGCACGGGCGGATCGGTCGGCGGGCCGGTGCCGGTGTGCTCGTACAGGGTCCAGAAGCGGCCCGACCACCACCGCCAGGTGCCGGACCCGGCCGACTGCTCGCACCAGCCCGCGCCGGGCAGGGTCGCGCTCCTCGGCGGGCGCTTGGACCACTGCCAGCAGAAGTACGCGGCGCCCAGCAGGACGCCCAGCCCGACCAGCCCGACGAGGCCGTTGACGAGGTAGAAGAAGACAGCCGGCGGCATGTCGCTCTCGGCCCACTCGCGCTCGGGGGCGGCACGCAGGTCGCGCGCCACGAGCCGGGCGGTCTCCGCCCCGACCACGAGCGCGAGCACCAGGAAGACCGCGGCCGCGGCCCGCCAGGCGAGGGCGCGACGGCTGGGCACGGCACGCCCCGTACCGACCCACGGCACCGCTGATGGCGGGTTCGCACCCGGCCGCGCGGCTCAGCCAGCGTGCCCGATGGCGAACGCGGTGAGGAAGCCGAGGGCGGTGATGAGGCCGGTGGCGGCGTGGGCGCGCTCGAAGGCCTCGGGGATCATCGTGTCGGCGAGCATCGCGAGGATGGCGCCGGCGGCGACGGCGGTGATGACGGCGACCGTGGTGGGCGAGGCGCCGGCGAGCAGGGCGTTGCCGAGCAGGGCGGCGAGGCCGCTGGCGACGGCGATGCCGACCCAGACGCCGAAGACGTATCGGGCGGGGCGGCCGGCGCGGCGCATGCCGGCGGCGCTCGAGAGGCCCTCGGGCACGTTGGAGATGAACACGGCGGCCAGCACGCCGACGCCGACGCCGCCCCCGCCGAGCAGCGACAGGCCCAGCACGATCGATTCGGGGACGCCGTCGAGCAGGGCGCCGATCGCGATGGCGGCGCCGCTGCCGGCGCTGTCGCCCTCGGACGGCTGCTGGTCGCCGGACCGCTTGCGGTGCCGGGCGCCGCGCCGGGCGAGCAGGGTGTTCGCCACGACGTAGACGACGGAGCCGGCGAGGAACCCGGCGACCGTCGGCGCGAGACCGCCGGCTCGCTGGGCCTCGTCGACCAGGTCGAACGCCAGCGCCGAGATGAGCACGCCCGCACCGAACGCCATGACGGTGGCCACCACGGCCTGCGGCACCCGCGCGAACCAGGCGACGAGGGCGCCCAGCACGAGCGCCCCGCCACCGACCAGCCCCCACAGACCGGCCTCGAGCCAGATCGGCACCGTCGTCCTCCCGTCCGCCGGTCGCCACTGCGGCCACCGCGCCACCCGAGTCTGGGGGCCGCGCGACGTCGCGCAACCGGACGCGCGCAGGCGGGGTGAGGGCTACGGCACCAGCAGCAGCGGCTGGCGCGACGTGCGGGCGGGCAGCACGGCGGGTGGCAGGTCGAGCACCTGCGCGGACGCCGCGTCCGACCGGTCCTCCGCCACCAGGCCCACGCCGGTGGCCCGGCCGGCGAACGCGAGCGGGAACGCGGTGAGCTGCCACAGCTCGCCGCCGGGCAGGTCGACCTGCCGCTCGAACCCCTCGTGGCGGCCGGCCGCGACGGCGGTGAGCGAGCGCAGGTGCTGGCGCCCGAGCGCCGGCAGCAGCTCGTCGACCGGGGCGCCGATCACGTCCTGCTCGCGCGCGGCGCCGACGAGGTCGAGCCAGCGCGGGTTGGCACAGGTGCACCGCAGGTCTCGGTCGAAGCCGGCCAGGGCGACGGGGAGGTACTGGACGAGGACGCCGAGCGCGTCGGCGGAGGGATGGCGCATGGCGCACTCCGAGGAGAACGAGCCGCTCGTGCCGCTGGGGTCTCACCGTCGAAGGGGCTCGTGAGGAAGATATCGGACCAATTGCGTATGCGCCAGACTCTTTGCGCGGCGGGGTTCCTGACGTCCGCCGCGCGCCGCCAGTGGCCTCAGCGCCCGACGAAACCGTACCGGTGCGCGGCCACCTGGCGCAGCAGCTCGCGCTCCACGGCCCGGCCCTCGTCCTGCACGGTGCCGCGCACCAGCCGGTCGCGGTGGAAGGCGAGGTCGGTCGAGACGTCCTGGAAGCCGCGCATGGCCCGGGCGGCGACGGGGCCGCCGGTGCGCCGCGCCCACGAGCGGGCCTGCCGCCGTCCGGCCGTGGAGCCGAGCATCTCGACCTCCGCCGGCACGAACCACCCGCTGGCCGCGTAGACGCCGAGGTGGTCGGCGACCAGTCGCACCTCGCGCCGCCGCGCCCACAGCGCGAACGACACCGCGGCCAGGAAGATCGGCACCTGCACCAGCACGTAGAGCGACAGGAACCCGCGCAGGCCGGCGACCGCGCTGAGGTTCCACAACCCGTGCAGCGTCACCGCGACGAGGTACCCCACGACGGGCGCGACCACCCTCGTGACGCGGTGCCGGCTGCGCACCGCCAGGCCGATGCCCACGCCCGTCGCCATCGTGAAGAGCGGGTGGGCGAACGGCCCGAGCACGGCGCGCAGCACGAACGTCACGGCCAGCCCCTGCGTGCCGCTCTCGGCGAGCGCCCGCCCCAGGTAGAGCACGTTCTCGGTGAACGCGAAGCCGATGCCGGCCAGGCCCGCGTAGACGATGCCGTCGACCACGCCGTCGAAGTCGCGTCGGCGCCACAGCACCACCAGCACCACGGCGGCGCCCTTGCAGGCCTCCTCGACGAAGGGGGCGACCAGCACGGACGAGGCCTGGACGTCGCCGCCGGAGTCGCGCAGCAGCACGAGCGAGTAGGTGTTCAGCACCAGGGCGATCGCCGTGGCGACCACCGCGCCCCAGGCGAACGCGAAGAGCACCAGGGACGTCGGCTCGGCCTCGAACCGGTCGAGCCACAGCAGCGCGGGCACCACGACCGACACCGGCACCAGCGCCAGCACGAAGCCCGCGACCAGGCCGGTCAGACCGGTCTCGGTGCTGATGGCGACCAGCGTGGTGAGCCCGCAGGCGAGGAACACCAGCACCACGAACGCGACGAGCAGCGCGCGCACCACCGTGGAGCGCGCGGTCCGCCGCGCCGGGGTGGACGCCGGCACCTTCGCGGCCGCGCGCGGGACGGTGGACCAACCCGGCGTCGACATGCGCCGCAGGGTATCGGCGGCCGAGCACGGACGCCGCCGGTGCGGCGGCGGGCTGTGGACGACGTCGGCGCGTAGCGTCTGCGCGATGGGGCGGCACTCGCACCGCGGGCCGGGGCGTCCGGTGCCGTGGGACCTGATCGGCTGGACGGCGTTCGCGTGCGTCGCGGGCGCGCTGGCCGTGCTGTGGGTGAGCCGCTCGTGGACGGTGGCGGTGCTGGTGGTGCTGGCCGGGGCGCTCGGGCTCGGGGTCGTCACCCTGTCCACCCTGTCCACCCGGTCCACCCGCGCCGGCCGGACCGGCGGCGCGGACCGCCGGCGCGGCTAGGCGCGCCGCGGGCACCGGCTGTCACCACGACGTCATAGGGTGACCGGGTGGAACAGTCTGCCGACCGCATCGTCTGGATCGACTGCGAGATGACCGGCCTCGACCTGCAGCGCGACGCGCTGGTCGAGGTGGCGGTGCTCGTCACCGACTCCGAGCTGAACGTGCTCGGCGAGGGCCTCGACGTCGTCATCGCCCCACCGCCCGAGACGCTCGAGACGATGCCGGACGTCGTCCGCCAGATGCACACCACGAGCGGGCTGCTCGACGAGCTCGCCGACGGCATGACGCTGGCCGAGGCGACGACCGCGGTGCTCGACTACGTGAAGGGCTACGTGCCCGACGCCCGCAAGGCGCCGCTGGCCGGCAACAGCATCGGCACCGACCGCGGGTTCCTGGCCCGCGACATGCCCGAGCTCGACGACCACCTGCACTACCGGGTGATCGACGTGTCGTCGGTCAAGGAGCTGGCCCGCCGCTGGTTCCCGCGGGCCTACTTCCACGCGCCGAAGAAGGCCGGCGGCCACCGGGCGCTCGCCGACATCCAGGAGAGCATCGACGAGCTGCGTTACTACCGCGCTGCCGTCTTCGTGCCGCAGCCCGGCCCCGACTCTGCCGCCGCCAAGCAGGCCGCGGCCTCGGTGCGCTCCCCCGGCACCCCCGGCTAGCGCGGCCCGTCCACCTGGGCGGGAACCGGGTCGGAGCACCCCGGCCGACCCGCTAGCATGGTCCGCGCACGCCGCGAGAGCGGTGCGCGATGGTGGGTGTAGCTCAGTTGGTAGAGCACCTGGTTGTGGTCCAGGTGGCCGCGGGTTCGAGTCCCGTCACTCACCCCATCGTGCCTGAGGGAGACAGCGTCAAGCGCGTCGCCGTGCGCCTGCACGCGCGACTCAGCGGGCTGCGCGTCGTCCGCAGCTCGTTCCGTCACCCGAAGGCCGCCACGGTCGACCTCGCCGGCACGACGATCCTCGAGACGGTCAGCCGCGGCAAGCACCTGCTCACCCGCTTCGACGACGGCCGCACCCTGCACACCCACCTGCGCATGGACGGCGAGTGGACGGTGCTCGGCCCCGGCAAGCACCTGCCGCGCCGCCTCGACCCGGACGTGCGCGTGCTGCTCGACACCGGTCCGGACGGCCCGACGGGCATCGGCCTGCGGCTGCCGGTGGTCGAGGTGCTACCGACCCGCGACGAGGCAGACGTCGTGGGCCACCTCGGCCCGGACCTGCTCGGTGACGACTGGGACGCCGCCGAGGCCGAGCGGCGGCTGCTGCTGCGGCCCGACCGCCCGATCAAGGCCGCGCTGCTCGACCAGCGCAACCTCGCCGGCATCGGCAACATGTGGGCCGACGAGCTGTGCTTCCTGCGCGGGCTGCACCCCGACCGGCCGGTCGGCACCGTCGACCTGCCGCGTGCGCTCGCGCTGGCTCACCGGATGCTCCGGTTCTCCGTGTCGCCCGGCGGCGCCGCCCAGGTGACCACCGGCGACACCCGCCGCGGCGAGCAGCACTGGGTGACCGGCCGCGCCAACCGGCCGTGCCGCCGCTGCGGCACGACGGTGCTGGTGGTGCCCGAGGTGCCGGGCGACCCCGAGCGACGCCGGACCTGGTGGTGCCCCAGCTGCCAGCCGGAGCTGCCCGGCCAGCCGCCCGGTCACCTCAGCGGCAGTGCCTGAGACCCGTCGCGCGTCGGCGTCACCTCGGTGTGCGGGCGCTGCTGCCACAGCGCCCACTCGGCGCTGACCTCGCCGGCCGTGCGCAGCAGCCGCGGCAGGTGCTCGTGCAGCAGGGTGTCGGTCGAGGTCTCGGCGGCGTGCACGGTGACGTTCATCGCCGCGCGCACCGTGCCGTCGCCGTCGCGCACCGGCACGGCCACCGACCGGATGCCGACCGCCAGCTCCTCGTCGGCGAGCGCCCAGCCGCGGGCGCGCACCAGGGTCAGCTCGTCGCGCAGGCGGGACGGCGTGGGGCCGAGCCGCTCGGGCAGCCCCGACCGGCTGGGCTCGGCGAGCACGGCGCGCAGCTCGTCGGCGGGCAGCGCGGCGAGCAGCACCTTGCCCTGCGAGGTGCGCACGGCGGGGAACCGGGTGCCGACGTCGACCCGCAGCGTGATGAGCTTCGGCACCGAGACCCGCGCCACGTAGACGATGTCGGACCCGTCGAGCTGCGACATCGACGACGACTCGCCGGTCTGCGCGACCAGCTGCTCGAGGTGCGGCCGGGCGACGTCCCAGAGACCGAGGGCGCTGACGTACGCCGCACCCAGGCCGAGCACGCGGGCGGTCGGCTCGAACCCGCCGTCCACCTGCCGCACGTACCCCAGCTCCTGCAGCGTCATGAGCAGCCGCCGCGCGGTGGGTCGCGCCAGCCCGGCCGAGGTCGCCACCTCGCTGAGCGACAGCCGGCGGTGGGCGGCGTCGAAGCAGGTCAGGACGTCGAGCCCGCGCGCCAGCGCCTCGACGAAGTCCGGACCCGTGCCGCGTCCCGCCATCTGCGCCTACCTCGCCTCGTGGGTGGAGCCCGTCTTGAACTCGGTGTACTGGTAGGGATTGTCCAGCACCTCCGTGCCCGGCAGGTCGGGGTTCATGCCCGCCGTCCAGGCCTCCTCCCCCAGCGTGCCGCGCAGGTGCTCGACGCTCGCGTCGACCTGCCGGCGAAGCGCCCCGAGGTCGGCGCCGACCAGGCGGCCCTCGTGCTTCACGACCCGGCCGGCGACGAGGACGGTGTGCACGTCGCCGCGCTGCGCCTGGAACGCCACGTGGCCGTAGGGGTTCAGCAGCGGGAACGACACCGGCGAGGCGTCGTTCCTCAGCAGCACGACGTCGGCCTGCTTGCCGGGCTCGAGGCTGCCGAGGTCGTCGCGGCCGAGCGCCGCCGCGCCGCCGCGGGTGGCCCACTCGACGACCTGCTCGGCGCGCAGGTGCACGTGGGTGACCGTGTCGCCGACGGCGTGCGCCTCGTGGTGCTCGCGCGAGCGGTCGGCGCCGAGCGTCGTCCGCATCGCCGAGAACAGGTCGCCGCTCCACCAGACGCTGGTGTCCATCGACAGCGACACCGGGATGCCGAACCGGCGCAGCGCCCAGGTGGGCGGGTAGCCCTGGCCGGCGCTCTGCTCCGACTCGGTCGACACCGAGACGCTGCCACCGGTGGCCGCGATGCGGTGGTAGCTGTCGTCGCTCAGGGTCGCGGCGTGCACGTAGACGGTCTCGGGCGTCATGAACCCGTTGTCGTGCATCAGCCGGATGCCGTCGTCGTTCGTGGCACCCCAGACGCCGGCGTGCGTGCTGACCGGCAGGCCGAGGTCGCGCGCCGCCTCGAACGCCGCGCGCTCGGGGAACGCGGGGTCCCCGGTGACGTCGAAGGCGAGCTGCACGCGGAACAGGTCGTCGGCGGCGTCGCGGCGGCGCTGCAGGAACGCGCGGACGTCGGGGTCGGCCGTCCACTCCCACGGGCCGGCCTGGATGTTGCCGTAGGCCAGCACGAACCGGCCGGGCACCGACTGCAGCGCGTCGGCGGCGGCCTCTGCGTGGTCGACCGACTGCAACCCGTGCGACCAGTCGACCGTCGTGGTGACCCCGGCCTCGAGCGACTCCCACGCCGACAGCAGGTTGCCTGCGTGCACGTCCTCGGGGCGGAACGCCTTGCCGTGCTCGAGGTAGTACCAGACGAAGTACTGGGTGAGCGTCCAGTCGGCGCCGTAGCCGCGCATGACCGTCTGCCACATGTGCCGGTGGGTGTCGATCATGCCGGGCATCACCACGCCGCCCGTCGCGTTGACCTCGAACGTCCCCTCGGGGACGTCGAGCCGCTGCCCGACCGCGGCGACCCGGCCGTCGACCACCAGCACGTCGGCCTGCGGCAGCACGGTGTGCGCGGCGTCCATCGTGAGCACGGTGCCGCCCCGCAGCACCACGGGCCGACCCTCTTCGAGCACGTCGTCGTGCACGGTTCCTCCAGCGCATCAGCGCGCGGACATCCGTCCGCATCGCGGCCACCTCGATCGTGCGCTCACGATCGACCTCGCTCGGAGCCGGTGTCAAGAGCCTGCACACCCGACCCTTGACAGGGTTCGAGGCCCGTCGCAGACTCCTCGGCACGGCGCGGACGCCTGTCCGCGCACCGGATGCTGGAGGCCTCGTGCCCGACGTCGCACCACCGACCGGTCCGCTGGCCGGCCTGCTGGTCGCCGACTTCTCCCGCATCCTCGCCGGGCCCTACGCGACGATGCTGCTGGCCGACCTCGGCGCCGACGTCGTCAAGGTCGAGGGCCCGCGCGGCGACGACACGCGCACCTGGTCGCCGCCCATCCGCGAGATCGACGGCGAGCCGGTGTCGACGTACTACCTGGGCGTGAACCGCGGGAAGCGCTCGATCGCCCTCGACCTGCGCGACGAGGCGGACGCCGCCGTCGCCCGCGAGCTGGCTCGGCGGGCCGACGTCGTGATCGAGAACTTCAAGCCGGGCGGGCTGGCGAAGTTCGGGCTCGACCACGAGAGCGTCGCCGCCACCAACCCCGGCTGCGTGTACGCCTCGATCAGCGGCTTCGGCTCCGGAGCGGGCAAGGACGTGCCCGGGTACGACCTGATGGTGCAGGCGATGAGCGGCCTGATGAGCCTCACCGGCGACGCCGACGGCCCGCCGTACCGCGCCGGCATCTCCGTGTTCGACGTGATGGCGGGCAACCACGCGGCGATCGGCGTGCTCGCCGCCCTGCACCACCGCGACCGCACGGGCGAGGGGCAGCACGTCGAGGTGAACCTGCTGTCGTCGGCGCTCACCGGCCTGGTGAACCACAGCTCGGCGTACGTCGCCGGCGGTGTGGTGCCGACCCGCATGGGCAACGCGCACCCGAGCCTGTTCCCGTACGAGCCGCTGCCCACCGCCGACCACGACCTCATCGTGACCGCGGGCAACGACGGGCAGTTCCGGAAGCTGTGCGAGGTGCTCGGCATCCCGGACGTCGCCGACGACGAGCGCTTCGCCCGCAACGAGCAGCGCACCGCGAACCGCGAGCAGCTGCGGCCGCTGCTCACCGAGCGGCTGCGCACCCGCGGCGCGCTGGAGTGGTTCGACCTGCTCACCGAGGCCGGCGTGCCGAGCGGCCCGATCAACACCATCGACGGCGGCTTCGCGATGGCCGAGCGGTTCGACCTCGACCCGGTCGTCGTGGTCGGCGAGGGCGCGCACGCCGTGCCCACCACCCGGCACCCGATCCGGCTGTCGCGCACACCGGCCGGCTACCGGCTGCCCCCGCCCGGCCTCGACGAGCACGGCGCCGAGCTGCGGGCCTGGCTCAGCGAGCCGGTCGACCGGGAGGCAGACGGTGAGTGAGCAGCACTCCTACCCGACGGCGCTGGGCGCCTCGACCCGCGACACCATCACGCTGCTCGGGCACGACCTCGCGCGCGACGTCATGGGCACGGTCGGGTTCGGCGAGCTGGCGTTCTGGCTGGCCACCCAGCGGCGTCCGACGTCGGGCGAGACGCGGGTGTTCGAGGCGGTGCTCGCCGCGCTGGCCGACCACGGGTTCACGCCCACCGCCATCGTCACCCGGCTCACCTACCTCTCGGCGCCCGACTCGGTGCAGGGCGCGCTCGCGGCCGGGCTGCTCGGGGGCGGGTCGCGCTTCCTCGGCGTCACCGAGGACACCGGGCGGTTCCTGCACGCGGTGCTCGACGGGCTCGACGAGCTGCCGACCGACGACGCCGGCTGGGACGAGGTGGCCCTGAGAACCGTTGCGGCCCAACGTGAGCAGCACCGGTTCGTGCCGGGCCTGGGGCACCACGTGCACAAGGACGGCGACCCGCGCACCCCGCGGCTGCTGCAGATCGCCCGCGAGGAGGGCGTGTTCGGCCCGCACCTCGCGCTGTTCGAGGCGATCGGCCGCGTGCACGAGCAGGTGCTGGGCCGACGGCTGCCGCTGAACGGCGCCGGGGTCTGCGGCGCCGCGCTGGCCGACCTCGGCCTGCCGCTCGAGCTGCTGCGCGGGTTCGCGCTGCTCGCCCGCACCGCCGGACTCATCGGGCAGCTGGCAGAGGAGCTGCGCCGTCCGGTCGCCAACGAGGTGTTCCTCTCGGTCGACCTGCACAACCGATCCGTCCCCCCAGAGCCCTACGAGCCCTGAGCCGCAACGGTTCTGTCTCATCACCTGCCGACGAGGAGGTCGCATGGCCGAGCTGGCCGCCGTGATCGCATCGACCCACCACCCCTTCTACTACAAGGCGTCGACGGCCACCGGCGAGGACCGGCCCGACTTCGCCGACGAGTGGGTGCGCAAGGTCGAGGCGTTCCGCGAGACGCTGACCCGCGCGCAGCCGGACGTGCTGCTCATGGTGGGGTCCGACCACTTCCACCAGCTGTGGCTCGACAACATGCCGCAGTTCCTCGTCGGGCACGCCGAGCACTACGACGCCAACTGGTACAACGAGGAGCGCGAGTTCTGCCTGCCACGCATGCGGATGCGGGGCGAGCGCGACCTCAGCGGGCACGTGCTGCGGCAGGGCCTCGACGCCGGGTTCGACCTGGCGTTCAGCAACGAGCTGCGCATCGACCACAGCGTGACCTGCCCGATCATCACGCTGCGCCCGCAGAACGACCTGCCGATCGTGCCGGTCTACACGAACATCTTCGCGCCGCCGCTGCCGCAGCCGAAGCGGTTCGTGCAGCTGGGGCAGACGATCCGCGAGCTCGTCGAGTCGTGGCCGAGCGACCAGAGGGTCGCGGTCATCGGCACCGGGCACCTGTCGCTCGAGCTCGGCGGACCGCGGCAGTTCGGCCCGCACGGCCCCGACCCGGAGTTCGACGCCCGCGCCGTCGAGTGGATCTCGCAGGGCGACATCGAGGGCAGCCTGTCCGAGGTGACGCTCGACAGCCTGCACGCGCCGGGCAACGCCACCCACGGCTTCATGGACTTCATGCTCATGATGGGCGTCGCCGGCGAGGGGCAGAAGGCCGACTACGTCGACACGTACGACCTGTTCCACACCATGGAGGCGTACTTCACCTGGTACCCGAACGGGACGCCGGACGGGACGCCGTCGTGAGCCGCTACCTGGTGAACAAGTTCCTCTTCACGATCGACCGCGATCCAGAGCTCGTCGAGCGCTACCGCGAGGACCCGCGCGGCACGGTCACCTGGTGGGAGTCCGAGCAGGCCGGGCGGCTGCTGAGCTGCACCGCCCCGGAGGCGACCACCTGGCTGGCGTTCACCGACGTCGAGCGCGAGGCGCTGGCGACGCACGACCACGTGACGCTCTTCGAGCTGGGCGCGCACCCGTTCCTCACGCTCACGTTGTTCATCGCGATGTTCGAGCGCGACCACCCCGAGCCGCTCGGCTACCAGCTCGCCTACGCCCGGGCGCTGTCCCACTTCACGCTGCCGTACACCGACATCAGCACGTGACCTCCGGCTCGATCACGACCTCGGTGGTGAGCGAGCTCGCCACGTAGCACTCCTCGTGCGCCTCGTGCAGCAGCCTCGTGACCAGCGCCCGGTCCGTACCGTCGCCGACGCGCACCCTGGGCCGCAGCACGATGCGGGTGATGCGCATCCGCTCGCGGCCCACCGGCATCTCCGCCTCGGCGTCGTCGGCGTACTCCAGCACGTCGACGTGCGCGCGAGCGGCGAGCGCGAGGAACGACAGCAGCTGGCACGAGGCCGCCGCGGCCAGCAGCAGCTGCTCGGGGTTCGGGTACGCCGGGTCGCCGCCGAAGGGCGCGTCGGCGGTCACCCGCAGCCGGGTGCCGGGTGGCAGCTCGACGTCGTGCTCGCGGGCGTACGAGCGGTAGCCGCCCGCCGTCGAGCCCGACCACGACAGGGTGGTGCGGTAGCGGTGCACGGTGGCCATGGCCCGACGCTACGGCGTCGACCCGTCGGCGGCCGCCGCACCGTCGCCCCACGCCTGCACGACGGCACGGGTCCGCTCCTCGTCGCCCGGCTCGACGACGAGCACCAGCCGGTGGTCGTGGTCGCTGTACTGCGCCTCCAGCTGCACCCCGGCGTCGGCGAGCGTCCGGCAGAGCGACCCCAGCTGCCCCGGCACGCCCTGCCGCAGGCGGGCGGTCACCACCTCGCGCACCCCCCGGACGTCGAACCCGGCCGACCGCAGGGCCGCAGCCGCCCGCGAGCCGCCGGCGCCGTCGTCCACCAGGAAGTGCGCGGTGCCGTGGCCGCTGGCGAGGAACGCCCCGCCACCCTCGAGGCTGACGCCCGCCGCCCCCAGCACCTCGCCGAACCGGGCCAGCTCCCCCGGCCGGTGGTCCAGTCGCACCTCGACGTCCCGCTCGCTGCTCGTCATGCGGTGAGGGTGCCGCCGCGACGTCTCGGTGACGGCCGAAGCGTGCCCGTCGTAGCGTGATCGCGTGACGCGGACGGCCGGGCAGCCGGTGGACCTCTCGGGCCTGGCTCGCGCCCTCGGGGCGCCGGCCCGGCTGCAGGTGCTCGGCCTGCTGATGGACGGCTCGGCGCGCCCGGCGGGCGAGCTGGCGGCGGCCATCGGGGTCGGCCCGTCGACGGCGAGCGAGCACCTCGCGGTGCTCGTCGAGGCCGGGCTGCTCCTCGTGCGACCCAGCGGTCGGCAGCGGCGGTACGCCCTGGCCGGCCGCGACGTGGCGCAGGCGCTGGAGGCGCTCGGCCGACTTGCGCCGGACGACGCGCAGCGGGAGGTCCGTTCGCTGCGGCAGTCGCGCGAGCAGCGCGAGCTCGCGGGCGCGCGGCTCTGCTACGACCACCTGGCCGGGCGGCTCGGCGTGGCGCTCACCGACGCGCTCGTGGCCGACCGCTGGCTGACCGGCGGCGACCTGCGGCTGACCCGGCTCGGACGCTCGGGCTTCGGCGACCTCGGTGTCGACGTCCCCGCGCTCGAGGCCGCACGCCGTCCGCTGACCCGCTCGTGCGACGACTGGACCGAGCGCCGTCCGCACCTGGCGGGCGCGCTCGGCGCCGCGCTGGCGACCACCGCCCTCGACCGCGGCTGGGTGCGTCGCCGCGCCACCGGGCGCGGCCTCGACGTCACCCCGGCCGGGCACCGGGCGCTGGTCCGGACCTGGAGCGTCGCGCTCGACTAGAAGGCGTACCGCACCCAGCAGTACGGCAGCTCGCGCTCCATGAGCTCGAGCAGCCGCGCCGTCCAGGTGGCCTTCCAGCCGGCGCGGTAGCGCACGTTCGTCTGCCCGCTGTGGCTCTGCTTGGTCTCCTGCAGGTCGGGGCGCCACAGCAGCTCCTCGCCCTTCGGGTGCCAGCCGAGGTTCACCTCGTGCAGCCCCTCGTTGTGCGTCAGGAAGATGACCTCGCAGGCCAGCTGGGCCTTCGCCGCGGGGCTGAGCACGGCGTCGACCTCGCGAAACAGCTCGGCGTACCCCTCGAGCCAGCCCTCCTGCACCACCACGGGGCTGAAGTTGAGGTGCACCTCGTAGCCGGCCCCGACGAAGTCGTTCACCGCGGCGATGCGCTCGCTGATCGGCGAGGTGCGCAGGTCGAGCTGCTTGGCGACGTCGTGCGGCATCAGGGAGAAGCGCACGCGGGTGCCGCCGCGCGGGTCGTACCCAAGCAGCTCGGGGTTCACGAACTTGGTGGCGAAGCTCGCCTTGGCGCCCGGCAGCTCGGCGAAGGTGTCGACGAGGTCGCGCACGTTGTCGCTGACCAGCGCGTCGACCGAGCAGTCGCCGTTCTCGCCGAGGTCGTAGACCCAGTCGGTCGGGTCGCACTGGTTCGGCGCCGGCTTCGGGCCCTGGCGGGCGACGTGCCGGCGCAGGTAGCCGGTGATCTTCTCGGTGTTCACGAACACGGTGATGGGGTTGGCGTACCCCTTGCGCCGGGGCACGTAGCAGTAGGCGCAGGCCATCGCGCAGCCGTTCGAGGTGGACGGCGCGATGAAGTCGGCCGACCGGCCGTTGGGTCGCGCCGCGAGGCTCTTCTTCTCGCCGAGCACGAGCGTCGTCTGCTTGGTGCGCACCCAGTCCTCGACCAGGCCGGCGTTGCCGTGCAGCCCGGGGATCGCCTGGTGCGACAGCACCTCGACCAGCTCGGCGCCGGCGAACCGGTCGAGCACCTCGCGGCCGCGTGCCCAGTCGCGGACGCCGGGCTCGTGGAAGATCGTGCGCACGTCGAGCATGCGGTCGGCGAGGGTCTTCGGCACCCCACCACGGTAGGTGGGCCCACCGACAGTCGCGGGAAGCATCCGGCTGCCACAATCGTTGACGGTTCAACTGGAGACACCAGGGCAGCAGAAGGAGCGGACATGCAGTTCGGCATCTTCACCGTCGGCGACGTGACGCCCGACCCCACCACGGGCCGGACGCCGTCCGAGGCCGAGCGGATCCAGGCGATGGTCGCCATCGCGAAGAAGGCCGAGGAGGTCGGGCTCGACGTCTTCGCGACCGGCGAGCACCACAACCCGCCCTTCGTGCCCTCCTCGCCCACCACGATGCTCGGCTTCATCGCCGCGCAGACCGAGCGGCTGCTGCTGTCGACCTCGACCACGCTGATCACCACGAACGACCCGGTGAAGATCGCCGAGGACTTCGCGATGCTGCAGCACCTGGCCGGCGGCCGCGTCGACGTCATGATGGGCCGCGGCAACACCGGCCCGGTCTACCCGTGGTTCGGCCAGGACGTCCGCGACGGCATCCCGCTGGCCATCGAGCACTACGCGCTGCTGCACCGGCTGTGGCGCGAGGACGTCGTCGACTGGCAGGGCCGCTTCCGCAGCGCGCTGCAGGGCTTCACCTCGACCCCGCGCCCGCTCGACGACGTCCCGCCGTTCGTCTGGCACGGCTCGATCCGCTCGCCCGAGATCGCCGAGCAGGCCGCGTACTACGGCGACGGGTTCTTCGCGAACCACATCTTCTGGCCCAAGGAGCACACCCAGCAGATGGTCGGGCTGTACCGCAAGCGGTTCGCGCACTACGGGCACGGCGCTCCGGAGCAGGCGATCGTCGGTCTGGGCGGTCAGGTGTTCGTGCGGCGCAGCAGCCAGGACGCCGTCCGCGAGTTCCGGCCGTACTTCGACAACGCGCCGGTCTACGGCCACGGCCCGTCGATGGAGGACTTCACCTCGCAGACGCCGCTCACCGTCGGCAGCCCGCAGCAGGTCATCGAGAAGACGCTGTCGTTCCGCGACTACGTCGGCGACTACCAGCGGCAGCTGTTCCTGGTCGACCACGCCGGGCTGCCGCTGAAGACGGTGCTCGAGCAGCTCGACCTGCTCGGCGAGGAGGTCGTGCCGGTGCTGCGCAAGGAGTTCGACGCCCTGCGCGCCCCCGGCGTGCCCGACGCGCCGACCCACGCGTCGATGCTGGCGGCCCGTGAGAGCGCGCTCACCGAGGGCGTGCCCGCGTGACCGAGCCCCGTCGCCTGGTCGTGCTGAGCGCCGGGCTGAGCCAGCCGTCGTCCACGCGGCTGCTGGCCGACCGCCTGTCGGCCGCCGTCGTCGAGCACCTCGACGGCGCGGCCGACGTGCGGGTGGTCGAGCTGCGCGACCTGGCGCACGACGTCACGAACGCGATGCTCACCGGCTTCGCCGCGCCCGCCCTGCAGGAGGTGCTCGACGCGGTGGCCGGCGCCGACGGCCTGATCGCCGTGACGCCGACGTTCAACGCCAGCTACAGCGGCCTGTTCAAGTCGTTCGCCGACCTGCTCGACGGCGAGGCGCTCGACGGCACACCGGTGCTGCTCGGCGCGACCGGGGGCACCGAGCGGCACTCGCTGGTGCTCGACCACGCGATGCGCCCGCTCTTCAGCTACCTGCACGCCGACGTCGTGGCGCGCGGCGTCTACGCGGCGTCGTCCGACTGGGGCAGCTCGGACGCCGCGCAGGCGCTGGCCGGTCGCGTCGACCGCGCCGCCGGCCAGCTGGCGCAGGCCGTGGCCGCCCGCCCGGCGCGTTCCCGACCGGACGACGACGACGGCTTCGTGCCGTTCGAGCAGCTGCTCGGCGGCTGACCGCGTCTATCCTCCGACGGTGCAGATCCGACGGGCCGTCGAAGGCGACGCCGAGGCGCTGGCCGAGGTGCACCACCGCTCGCGCGAGAGCGCCGGAGGCCTGATCCCGCCGGCGGTGCACCCGGTCGAGGCGCTGCACCGCTTCACCCGCGACGTCGTCGTGCCGCACCGCGAGGCGTACCTGGCCGAGGACCACGACGGCACCGCGCTCGGCACGCTGGTGCTCGACGGCGACGACGTCGACTGGCTGTACGTCGCACCCGAGGCACAGGGCCGCGGCGTCGGCCGTGCCCTGCTCGAGCACGCGAAGTCGTTGCGCCCGAACGGGTTGGCGCTGTGGGCGTTCGCCTCGAACCACCCGGCGCGCACGTTCTACGAGCGGCACGGGTTCGTCGCGGTGCGGGAGACGGACGGCGACAACGAGGAGGGCGCGCCCGACGTCCGGTACGTCTGGGGCGGGCACCCGGAGGCCACCGACCCCGCGACAGGCGCATCAGGACACCGGTAGGGCCCTCTGGTACGGCATGAGCTTCCTGACCAGAGCCTTCGTGACCGCCACGGTCGAGCGTGCGGTCAAGACCTTCGCGCAGTCCCTCGCCGCGCTCCTCGCGGCCTCCGGCGCCGGCCTGCTGGCGGTGCCGTGGCTCACCACCCTCTCGGTCGCCGGCACCGCCGCCGTCGTCTCGGTGCTGAGCTCGGTGGCGTCGTCCGGCGTCGGCCACCCCGGCCCGTCGCTGGCGTCCGAGGGCGTCGAGGCCGCACCCGCTGCGGTGCCCGCGGTCGCCCGCGCCGCGTGATCACAGGACCAGCCGGTGGAACCGCCACAGGTCGTTGGCGATCGGCAGCACCTCGACCGCCTCGAACCCCGCCTCGACCGCGTAGCGCTGCAGGGTCTCGAGCCGCATGACCGTGCCGGTCGCCGCAGACGGCCGGTGCGACATGCCGTCGGGCAGGCACACCATGAGCGAGAAGCCGTACATCAGCCGCTCGACGAGCAGCTCGTCGTCGCTGCCCTCGCCCGGCCGCTCCGGCACCCGCTCGTCCATCACGAGCACGAACCCGTCGGGCCGCACCAGCCGGCGCACCGCGGCCAGGAACCGCACCGGGTCGGCCAGGTCGTGCACGCACTCGAAGGCCCTCACCACGTCGTACGACCCGGCGGGCAGCGTGGCGACGTCGCGCTCGGCGAAGGTCAGCCGGTCGCTCAGCCCCTCGTCCCGCGCGTGCGCCGACGCCGCCGCCACCGAGGGCGCGTCGAGGTCGAAGCCGTCGACGACCGACTCCGGGTAGGCGCGGGCGATCCCGATGCTCGACCACCCCTCGCCGCACCCGACGTCGGCGACCCGTGCCCCGGCCCGCAGCGCCGCGTCGAGCTCGGGCAGGGCCGGCAGCCACTCGGTGCCCAGCGGACCGAGGTACCAGGGCCGGTTCAGGTCCGCCTGGCCGGTGCGCATCCCCTCGCCGTACGCCGACCACGGCACCCCGCCCCCGGTGCGGTAGGCCGTCAGCAGCGCCGGCAGCTGCACGCCCGCCGCGGCGAGCAGCCGGCTGAGCGGCGCGAGGTAGCTCGGGTCGTCCGGGTCGTCGAGCACCGGCACGTGCTCCGGCGGCAGGGCGAACGCCGCGCCGTCGCGCTCGAGGAAGCCGGCCGCCACCTGCTGCTCGAGCCACTCCCGCGCGTACCGGGCGTCGATCGGCGCCCGCCCGGCCAGCTGCTCCGGGGTGAGCGGGCCGTGCACGTGCAGCGCCCGGTACAGCCCGAGCGCGTCGCCGATCGCCGTGCTCCACACGTCGAGCGCGCCCAGCGCCGACCCGACCATCCGCTCGACCAGCTGCTCGGTGCGCATCACCTCACCGTGGCACCGCGCCGCCCGCACCGGAAGGTTCCGACGCCGCACCCGAGCACGTCGGTACGTCCTCGTAGAGTGACCGGGTGACCTCGACGGCCCTCGGCTCCGGCAGCGGCCGGCTGCTGCGTGCCGGGGCGGGGTCGCTGTGCGCCGTCGGGCTGTCGCTCGTCGCGCACCTCGCGGGCGGCGGCTCGGCGCCGGGCTGGCTGCCGCTGCTGGCGCTCGTCGCGCTGGTGACCACCGCGGCCACCCTGCTGGCCGGTCGGCGTCGCGGTCTCGTCGCCATCGCCGCGGCGCTCGGCGGGGCGCAGGTCGCCCTGCACACCGCGTTCACCCGGCTCGCCGCGACCGGCGGCTGTCCCCCGGTCGAGACCACGCACCTGCACGCCGGGGCCCTCGACGGGTGCGCGCCCGCGATGGAGTCCATGCACGGCGGCCGGGCGATGCTGCTGGCGCACGCGCTGGCCACGCTCGTCATCGCGCTCGTGCTGGCAGTCGGCGAGCGCGCACTGTGGCTGCTCGCCGCCTGGACCGTGCCGGCGCTGCCCGGCGCCCCGCGGCTGCCCGCCACCGGCGGTGCGGCCCGACGTCGCGACACCGCGGTGCTGCTCCCCCGCCGTCCGGTCGTGCACGGGGGCGCGAGCCGGCGCGGACCACCGGTGCCGCTGCCGGCGTAGCCGCCCGCCCCGAGGGGGTGGTGACGCCGGGTCCCCGACGTCACCCAGTCCCCCCAGCCGAGAGGCAGCTCAGTGCACCGTCTTGCCGTCCGTCCCGTCCTGGCCGCGTCGCTCGCGGCCGCCCTCGCCGGCGTCCCGCTCGCCGCGCAGGCGCACGTCCGCGTCAGCCCCGACAGCACCACCACGGGCTCCTACAGCGAGCTCACCTTCAGGGTGCCCACCGAGTCGGCCACCGCGTCGACCACGAAGGTCTCGGTCACCCTCCCCCAGGACCACCCGTTCCTGTCCGTCAGCGTCCGCCCGCTCGACGGCTGGACGTCGACGATCACCGAGGCGAAGCTGCCGACGCCCGTGCAGCAGGACGGCACGACCATCACGAAGGCCGCGCGCACCGTCACCTGGACCGCGCAGCCCGGGCACGCCGTCCGACCCGGGCAGTACGAGAAGCTCTCGATCGTCGCCGGGCCGCTGCCCGCCCCCGGTGAGGTGTCGCTGCCCGCGACCCAGACGTACAGCGACGGCGAGGTCGTGCGCTGGGACGAGCCGATGGAGGCCGGCAGCGCGGAGCCCGAGCACCCGGCACCAGAGTTCACCGTCACCGCGGCGGACGCGCCGGCCACGGCGTCCGCCTCGACGGCGTCGTCGGCACCAGCCGGGTCGTCGGGCACGCCGGTCACCCGTGCCGCCTCCACCAGCGACCCGGCGAGCCGCTGGCTGGGCGGCGGAGCGCTCGTCGCGGCGCTGGCCGCGCTGGTGCTCGCCGGCGGGGCCTTCGCCCGGTCGCGGCGGCGCGCGTGACCGGCCGGGGCGGGCTGCGGCGGCTGACGCTCGCGGCGATCGGGGCGCTGGCCGCGGTGCTGGTCGCCGCCGGACCGGCCGCGGCGCACGACGAGCTCGAGTCGACGAACCCCGCCGACGGCGCCACCGTCGCGGCGGTGCCGGACGCGATCGTGCTGACCTTCGGCGAGCCCGCGCTCGCCGTCGGCACCCGGCTCGTGGTGACCGGGCCGTCCGGCCAGGTGCAGCAGGGAGCGCCGCGCGTCGTCGACGAGGAGGTGCGTCAGCCGCTCGCCGCCGGCGCCCCGGCCGGCCGGTACGACGTGCAGTGGCGGGTGACGTCGGCCGACGGGCACCCGGTGTCCGGGGAGTTCCGGTTCACCGCGAAGGGCGCCGCCGCCAGCACGACCCCGAGCAGCCCCGCAGCGGCGACCGCGAGCACGACGGCGACGGCGGGCACCGCGACCGCCGCGAGCACCGCGACCACCGCGACGGGGTCGGCGGCCGAGGACCCGGCCGAGCAGACGTCGTCCACCGGGCGCGTGCTGCTGGTCGGGCTCGGGGTGCTGGTGCTGCTGGGCGCCGTCGTGCTCGTGGCCCGGCGACGGCGGCCCGGCGCGCACTGACCCGGCGAGGCTGCCGCACGCGATGGCCTAGGGTCGGCGCGTGCGGCAGCTGCTGGTCATCGGCATCGGAGCGGGCGACCCCGACCACCTGACCCTGCAGGCGATCAAGGCGATGCGCCGGGTCGACGTGTTCCTGGTGCTCGACAAGGGCGAGCAGAAGGCCGAGCTGGTCGCGCTGCGCGAGCAGATGCTGTCCGAGCACGTGCCGGACGGCGGCTACCGGGTGGTGCACCTGCCCGACCCGCCGCGCGACCGGCGTCCGCCCACCGGCGAGGCGTACGTCGCGACCGTCGAGGACTGGCACGACCGGCGGGCCGCCCTGCTGGGCGAGGCGCTGCGCGACGAGGTGCCGGACGGCGGCACCGCGGGCCTGCTGGTGTGGGGCGACCCGTCGCTCTACGACAGCACGCTGCGGGTGGTCGAGCGGATCGCGGCGTCGGTCGAGCTGGCCGTGGAGGTGGTGCCGGGCGTGACCGCGCTGCAGGCCCTGACCGCCGCCCACCGGGTACCGCTGAACCGGCTCGGCGCGCCGGTGCTGGTGACGACCGGGCGCCGGCTCGCCGACGGGCTGCCCGCGGGCGTGGACGACGCGGTGGTGGTGCTCGACCAGGGCACCGCGTTCGCCGACCTGCCGGACGCCGCCGAGCTCGAGGTGTGGTGGGGCGCCTACCTGGGCACCCCCGACGAGGTGCTGCGCAGCGGGCCGGTGCCCGAGGTGGCGGGCGAGATCGGCGAGCTGCGGCAGCGGCTGCGCGCGGAGAAGGGCTGGATCATGGACACGTACCTGCTGCGGCGCAAGGAGTCTGGCTCGTGACCCGCTACGGCGCGCAGTTCGGGCCCGACGTCACGTTCCTCGGCGTGCCCGCCTGCGACCTCGACGACGAGGCGTCGTACGCCGGCGCCGACGTCGTGGTGCTGGGTGCGCCGTTCGACGGCGGGACGTCGCACCGCCCGGGCACCCGCTTCGGGCCGCAGGCGATCCGCACCACCGACTACCTGCCGCACGACGGCAGCCGACCCTCGCTGGCGCTGCGCACCGACGCGCTGCGCGACCTGCGCGTGGTCGACGCGGGCGACGTCGAGATGTACTCCGGCGACATCGAGACCGCGCTCCCCCGGCTGGAGGCGGCCGTCGAGCGGGTCGCCCGCTCGGGCGCGATCCCCGTGGTGCTGGGCGGCGACCACTCCATCGCGTTCCCGGACGCCAAGGGCGTGGCGAACGTGCTCGGCCACGGCCGGGTGTCGATGATCCACTTCGACGCGCACGCCGACACCGGCGACGTCGAGTTCGGCTCGCTGTGGGGGCACGGGCAGCCGATGCGCCGGCTCATCGAGTCGGGTGCGCTGCGCGGCGACCGCTTCCTGCAGGTCGGGTTGCGCGGGTACTGGCCGGGACCCGAGACGCTGTCGTGGATGGCCGAGCAGCAGATGCGGTCGTACGAGATGACCGAGATCGTCGGCCGCGGCCTCGACGAGTGCCTGACCGAGGCCTTCGGCATCGCCACCGACGAGTGCGACGGGGTGTTCCTGTCGGTCGACATCGACGTGTGCGACCCGGGGCACGCGCCGGGCACGGGGACGCCGGAGCCGGGCGGCCTCTCGGCCCGCCAGCTGCTCGACGCCGTGCGCCGCATCTGCCTCGAGCTGCCGGTGGTCGGCGTCGACGTCGTCGAGGTCAGCCCGCCGTACGACCACGCCGACATCACGGCGATGCTCGCCAACCGCGTGGTGCTGGAGGCCCTGAGCGCGCTGGCCCGCCGCCGCCTCGACGCCGCGACCGGCGTGCCCTGGAACCCGTTGCAGCCGCTGCTCGACGGACGCTGATCTCCTCTCCGGACCCGGCGGCACCCTGCAGACCCGGGCGCCCTGGGGACCCGGGCGCCCTGGGGACCCGGGCGCCCCGCGGACCGGCGCGTGCAGGCGCGCGACGGCGTCACGCCGCTCGCGACAACCGGGTCGCGAGGTGCGTGATGGCCTGCCGGGCGACGGCTTCGGCGCGTGATCGGCTCGGTGGCCCCGACCCGCCGGTCGCGTGCACCCAGCGGTGGTGCCGGCCGCAGAGCAGGGTGCCGTTGCTCAGGTCGGTGCGCCCGCCGCGGCTGAACGGCGTCACGTGGTGGGCGTCGCACCACGCCGCGGGTGCGGTGCAGGTGCCGTAGGTGCAGTGCCCGTGCTCGAGGGCGAGGGCCGCGCGCTGCCGCGGGGTGAACGGGTACTGCGTGTCGCCGACGTCGATCGGCAGGTCGCGGCGGTCGAGCGCGACCGGCACGACCTCGGCGTGGCACAGCAGCTGCTGCAGCCGACGGTCGGGCACCGGCTGACCGGTCGGCAGCAGCGCGGGGCCGGCGGGCTCGCCGAGCAGCCGCCCGACGGGGACCGTGACGACCACCCGGTACGCCGTGCCGTGCGTCGAGGGCAGCACGCCGTCGGCTGCGAGCACCGTCTCGCAGAGGCGCTGCAGGGCGTCGTGGCGACGCTGCGCGGGCTCGCGGGTGTCGCGCTCGCCGTCGGCGTCCGGCCGGGGCGCCGACCACGCGTCGATCGCCGCGAGCAGCGCGGCCCCGGCGACCGGGGTGAGCAGGCCGTCGACGGCGACCAGACCGCCGCCGGTCACCGACACGTCGAGCCGGCGATCCCGGGCCTGCCGCTCCTGCCGCCGCAGCTCGTCGTCGTCGGCGGCGGGGTCGACGGTCTGCACCAGCACGGTGGCCGCGACCCGCAGCGCCTGCGGGTCGAGCGGCACGACGACGGCACCGGTCTCGCGATCGACACCCCGAGCCGCGTCGAGCAGCACCGCCTCGGCGCCGGCGACGACCGCGTCGACCCGCTCGATCGCCGTCCCCGACCCCGCGGCGCGCAGCCGCTCGACGGTGGTCGCGACGACGTCCGCCTGCTCCGGACGCACCTGTCCGGCCTCGAGCGCCTCGCGGGTGGCGACCAGGTCGTTCGCGATCACCTGGGTGTGCAGCCGGGACGCGCGCCGGGCGGTGCGCGCCGCCTCGGCCGCCGCCATGCCCGGCACCTGCTGCCGCAGCCAGGTGGTGAGGTTCGCCTGCCCCTCGCGCCCGACCTGCCCGCTGCGCTCGACCCACGCCAGCAGCCGCAGCCGCTCGGCCTGCAGCGCCAGCAGCTGCTGCTCGAGGTCGGCGAGCGCGGCGCGGCGCCCGTCGTCCGACAGCTGCCACACCTGCACCTCACCGCCGCTCGTCATACGACAAGCCTACCACTTGTCGGGCGCAAAGGCGTTCTGCGGCAACGCCTGTGGATGAGCGGCTACTCGGTGGCCGACCGCCAGCGCACGGCCACCCGGTCGTCGCTCACGGTCATCCGCACGACGGCGAGCGGCTCGACGTCGAGCCGCCAGAACGGCTCGGGCCCGACCCCGAGGGCGTGCACGAGCAGCGCCCGCACCACCGGCAGCGGCGCGACCGCGACGACCGCACGACGCCCTAGGGTGGGCACCCTGGCCAGCCACGCGCCCGCGCGGTCGATCAGCTGCAGCAGCGACTCTCCCCCGTGCACTGCGGACGACGGGTCGGCGCGCCAGGCGGCGACGTCCGCACCCTCCTGCTGCGCGACGTCCGTCATGCTGCGGCCCACCCACCGGCCGAGGTCCCAGTCGCGCAGGCCCTCGTCGTCGACCGGCTGCAGCCCCAGCAGCCCGGCCGTCTCGCGGCACTGCGTCGACGGCGCCACCCACGACGGCACCCCCGTCGGCAGCACCCGCCGCTCGGCCACGGCGAGCGCCGCCGCGCGCCCGTGCTCGTCGAGCGGTTCGTCGGCCCCCACGAGCCCCTCGCGCGCCCCGGCGGTCAGGCCGGGCGGCACCAGCGCGAGGCGGACGGTCACCCGCACATCATCACCGCTGCGCCCGCGCTGCGACAGCACCCGTGCGAGCGGTGCCGGCGCCGCTCCGTCACCGGCGGCGACCACCCCTTCGGCCCAGACAGCCCGGGCCCTCCGCGCCCGATGTCAACGGGGTCAAGGTTCCGCGCGGACAGGGAGGACGCATGGACACGCAGGGGAACGCCGCACTCGTCGGCGATCAGATCGAGGACGCCCAGGCCGAGCAGGTCATGGACATGCTCGAGGAGCACGTGCCGCTGTCGCTGCTCATGGACCTCACCGCACCGACCGGTCCCGACTCGCGGGCCATCCTCGAGGCAGAGGGTGTCCCCGAGCAGCACTGGTGGGAGCAGGGCTGACCAGCCCGCACCCGCCCGCCCCGGCCGATTTCTCGGCCGGGCGGGTGGGCTGCTAACCTCGTGCCTCGTTGCGCCATTAGCTCAATTGGCAGAGCAGCTGACTCTTAATCAGCGGGTTCGGGGTTCGAGTCCCTGATGGCGCACCACACCACGAGGGCCCGGTCCACACGGACCGGGCCTTCGCGCGTCACCGCTTCGCTCAGTCGTCGCTCCTGCCGCGCAGGCGGCGGGCACGCTCGCCGACGCCGCTTGACAGCCGACCTGCCGCTGAGGCCGCACGACCACGGGTCTGATCGCCGAGCTGCTTGGCCGCCTCGTACCCGCCGGCGCCCGTCTCACGCACCCGGTCGCGCGCGTCGGCAGCCGCTTCCACCCACCGCCTGGCGTCGACGGACTGCCGGTCCCCGTCGATGCCCAGCGGCTCGTGGAAGGCGACCACCGCGCCCGCCACGTGGTTGCTGGCCGAGACGACGCTCCGCGACGCCGCGGGGTGCAGCAGCACCTTGGCGTTGGCCGCCCGGGCTGCCGCGTCCAGGCGGACCATCAGGCGCTCGGTGGTCCTCGTGATCAGGTCGAGCCGGTGGTGGCGGGCGGCCTGCAGCCCCGTGCGGTGCCGGTCCACCTCCTCCGGCGAACCGTCGAGCACGCGGTCGATCTCCAGCACCGCGAGGGCGTCCTGCAGCTGGAAGCAGCGGGCCAGGACCGCCAACCACTCCTGGACGCTGACCTGGGCCTGAGCCGTGGTCTTCGCCAGGTCGCCGACGGCGGTGTGGCGCTCCAGGTCGTCGGCGAGCGCGTCCAGCTGCCGCAGGGCGTACGCCTGCGTCCGGGCGATCGTCGACGCCGTCGCCTGGACCTTGGACCAGGTCACCTCGGACACCCGACCGACGCGCTCGCGGACGATCATCGCCTCCTCGATCACCAGGTCGACGCCGACCATGTCGGCGAGCACCGCTTCGCTGTGCGCGCGCAGCACGTCGTCGAGCTTTGCGTCGATCGACTCGAGGTAGTCCGTGATCTCGTCCATCGTCTGCTGCATGGCGAGCTGCGCCATGATCCCGGCTGCGCCGGCCAGAAGAGCCGGGTTCGTCAGCATCGACCCCGGCGTCCTGACGATCTCCAGGAACTGCTTGGCCTTGCCCTTGTCAGTCAGCACGGCTCGGCTGACCCCCGGCGCTGATCCTTTCATGAGCTCCAGGTGCTTCATGGCCTCAGCGGACTGCTTCGTCAGCTTGACCCAGCGCCCGGACTCGGCCATCGCCGTCGACGCCGTCTGAGCGACACCGGCCGCGGTGGCGAGTGCCGGACGCAGCCGGTCGAGCGGGAGCTCGCGGGAGGCGAGCCCTCGCGACGCGAGGAACGACTCGACCGCCGAGGCCTCGCCGATCACAGCCATGCCGCCCTCGTCCTGCAGAACATGGACCTCGTTGCTGATCACGTCGCCTCCGGTCGTGCCCATCACGACCGTTGTCGACCGCGCGAGTGCACGATGGCACAGACTCGGCGCCGCGAGGCCGAGCTCCGGACACCTCGCGCCCGTTGCACCCGGCGCGCCCCGACTGATCCTGGGCCGAGGTGCGGCCGGTCCGTGCGGCCGAGAGACTTCGGGCAACCCACTCGGAGGAGCACCATGCAGAAGATCGTCATGAGCCTGACCGTCGTCGTCGCCGCGGCGGCGGCGCTGTCGGGCTGCGGGGGCGACGACAGCACGACGGCCGCGCCGGCGGCGAGCAGCTCGAGCTCGACGTCGTCACCGGCCACCAGCAGCGCACCGGCCAGCCCGACGACCAGCCCGTCGTCGCCGGCGGCCGGGGCGCAGGACCCGAACGACCCGGACGTGCAGGCGAAGGCGCTGGACACGACCTGGGACGCGCTGAACGCCGACGGTCGCAAGCAGCTGTGCCAGCAGGTCGGCAAGCTCGGCAAGCAGAAGGCGGCCGACCAGGTCGTGGCGGCGCAGGCGAAAGTGACGTCGGTGAAGTTCAAGACGCAGGTCGTCGTGGACTTCTTCGACCGGCACTGCTGACCGGCACCGGCCGGCGGGACGGACGAGAGGCGCCCACCGCACGGTGGGCGCCTCTCGTGCTGCCAGCGGGCTCTCAGACCGCGAGGAACTCGATCAGCACCCGGTTCCTCTCGTCGGCGTGGCTCACGTTGACGCCGTGCGGACCGCCGGCGACGACGTGGGTGCGCGCGCCGGTGATCGAGGCGGCGGTGCGGGCTCCGGAGCCCTCGAAGGGGACGACGGCGTCACCGTCACCGTGCAGCACCAGCGTGGGCACGCGGACGGCGGGCAGGTCGTCGCGGAAGTCGGTCGTGGCGAACGCCTCCATGCAGGCGAGCGCGGCGTGCTGGTCGGACTGCTGCGCCAGGGCGACGGCCTGGCGGCGCTGCTCCTCGGTGACGGCGAGCGTGCCGTCGACGGAGAAGAAGTCGGTCGTGAACTGCTCGAAGAAGGCGTCGCGGTCGGCGGTCAGGCCGGACTCCATGCCGGCGGCGGTCGCGTCGTCCAGCGGACCGTCGGGGTTGTCGTCGCTCGTCGCCAGGAACGGGGGGACGGCGGAGGCGAAGACGACGCTGCGCACCCGCTCGTGCTCGTGCCGGGTGGCGTGGCGCGCGACCTCGCCGCCGCCCATCGAGAAGCCGACGAGCGTGACGTCGTGCAGGTCGAGCTCGGTGAGGACGGCCTGCAGGTCGTCGCTCAGGGTGTCGTAGTCGTAGCCGCCGCGGGGCGTGTCGCTGCGGCCGAAGCCGCGGCGGTCGTAGGTGACGACGCGGTACCCGGCCGCTTGCAGCGCCGGCACGTTGTCGGCGAACGCCTCGCCCGACAGCGGCCAGCCGTGGATCAGCACGACCGGGCGACCGGTGCCGCCGGTGTCGTCGACGTGCAGGGTCGTGTCGCGCAGCAGCCCGTGGTGGGCGGTGATCTCGGCCATGCCCGCGCTTCGGAGCGACCGGCCGCCCGGATGGGGTCAGCGGATGCCGGACCGCGCGAACCCCGCGACGAAGTACCGCTGGAAGGCGAGGAACAGGATGATCACCGGGGCGAGCGTCAGCAGCGTCATCGCCATCAGCGCGCCGTAGTTGGTGCCGTACTGACCCTTGAGGTCGGTGACCAGTCCCAGCGGGAGCGTGAAGAGCTCGTTGCTGCTGAAGAACACCACCAGCGGCCAGGCGAAGTCGTTCCACTCGGCCGAGAACGTCAGCAGCACCAGCACGGCCACCAGCGGCTTCGACAGCGGCAGCACCACCTGCAGGAACGTGCGCAGCTGCGACGCGCCGTCGACCCGCGCGGCCTCGAGCAGCTCGTCCGGGATCGACAGGAAGAACTGGCGGGCCAGGAAGATGCCGAACACCGCGGCGGACGTCGGGAGCACGACCGCCCAGATGGTGCCGTAGAGGCCGAGGTCGATGACCAGGTCGAACTGCGGGACCATGATCGCCTGGATCGGGATCATCATCGTCGACAGCAGCAGCAGGAACAGCACGTTGCGTCCGCGGAACGGCAGCTTGGCGAAGGCGTACCCCGCCAGCAGGTTCACCACCGCGGTGATCGCGGTGACCAGCACGGCGATCACCACCGAGTTGCGGAACCAGTGCCACACCGGGAACGCCCTGATCGGCGTCACGAAGTTGTCGAACGTGAACTGCGAGGGCCACAGGTGCAGGCCCGGCGCGTAGAGGCTCTGCCGGGTCGAGAACGCGGTCACGACCATCCAGTAGAGCGGGAAGAACATCACCAGGGTCACGGCGATCGCCGCCACCAGCCGGGCGACGCGCTGGCCACGGCCGCGACGACGGGCTCGCGGGGTCTGCGACGGGGCGGTCACGGCGCTCACGACGTCAGGTCCCGGGTGCGCGAGGCCCGCCACTGCACGGCCGTGATGGCGAGCGTGACCAGGTAGATGACGACGCCGACGGCGGCCGCGTAGCCGAGCTGGCCGGGACCGCGCTCGTCGAAGCCGGTGCGGTAGGCGTAGGTGACGAGCATCGTGGTGCTGTTGGCCGGCCCGCCGCCGGTCATCGCGTAGACGGTGTCGAACACCTGGAACGAGTAGAGCAGGTTCATCACCAGCAGGAAGAACGTCGACGGCCCGAGCAGCGGGACGACGATGCGCCGCAGCCGCTGCCACCAGCCGGCGCCGTCGACGCGGGCCGCCTCGAGCAGCTGCCGGTCGATGCCCTGCAGCCCGGCGAGGTAGATGAGCATGTCGAAGCCCAGCCGCACCCACACCGTCATGACGATCACCGAGACCATCGCCCAGGTGCCGTTCGACTGCCAGCTCGGCCCGCCGAGCCCCACCGCGCGCAGCAGGTCGTTCACGAACCCGTCGTACTGGTCGAACAGCCACGAGCCGAGCACGCCCGTCGCGACGCCGCTGATCACCAGCGGCAGGAACACGATCGAGCGGTACAGCGCGCGCCCGGGCAGCGCGCCGTCGAGCAGCAGCGCCACGCCGAGCCCGAGCGCCATGCCGACCGGCACCGTGCCCAGCGTGAAGAGCAGCGTGTTCAGCACCGCGCGCCAGAACACGCCGTCGCGCAGCAGCTCGGCGTAGTTCGACAGGCCCACGCCGTACGGCTGACCCAGCGACTCCTGGTGCCGGGTGCTCACCACGAACGCCATGACCAGCGGGAAGAACAGGAACACCGCGCACAGCACCAGGTTCGGCAGCACGAACGGCACGGCCAGCAGGCCGGTGCGGCGCGACCCGCGACGGCGGGGGGCGGGCCGAGGCCGCCGGACGACGGCCGCCGCGGCCTCCCCCGTCGCCGCCGTCGTCATCGCTGCAGCGCCTGGTTCACGCCGTCGCCGATGCGCTGCAGCGTCTGCGCGGTCTCCTGGCCGGTGAAGGCCGCCTCGAGCTGCTCCTGCAGCAGCGTGTTGATCGAGCTGAACGCCGGCACCGTCGACTCCTTGACGACGGTCTCGCCGAGCGTCGTCGCCTGCTCCGCCCACAGCGCCACCAGGTCGGGGCGGATGGCGTAGTCGAGCTTCGCGGTGGCCAGCGAGCTGCGCGTCGGCAGCTCGATCGCCTGCTCGCAGAAGTACTTCATCTCGTCCTCGGACGCCGCGAACCGCACGAACGCCGCCGCCAGGTCGGCGTTCTTCGTCTCTCCGTTCACCACCAGCGCGTTGCCGCCGAGGTCGGACGCCGCACCGACGTCCTGCGGCATGTACGTCGCGGCCCACTCGCCCTTGTAGCCCTGCTTCGGGTCGGCGAGCGTCGGCACCAGGAAGTCGCCGACGAACGCCATCGGCACGATCTGCGACACGAAGAACTCGTCGGAGTACCTGGCGCCCTTGATCGTGTTCGACGCCGGTACCCACTTCTCGGTGAAGAAGCGCTTGGTGAAGTCGAGCGCCTTGGTCGCCGGGTCGCTCGGCACCGCCGCCTTGGCCAGCGTCGGGTCGAGCAGCGTGCCGCCGGCCTGGTAGAGCCAGCTCAGCCAGCGGAAGGCGCCGGCCCGCGTCCAGTCGTAGGCGAAGGGGAACTTCTGCTCGGGCAGCTTGCCGCGCAGGGTGGTCGCGACCTGCGCGAACTCCTCCCACGTCCAGGCGTCCGCCAGCTTGTCGGGCACGGTCGTGATGCCGGCATCGCGCAGCACCGCGGTGTCGTAGACGATCGCGCTGGTGTCGGTCTGGTGCGGCACGCCGTAGGGGCGGCCCTGGTACTGCACGGCCTGCCACAGCGGCGGCAGGAACTCGGCGACGTCGTCGGCGGAGAAGTACGGGCTCAGGTCGAGCAGCGTGCCCTTCGAGCTGTACTTGCCGATCGTCGTGTAGTCGACGCGGAAGACGTCGGGGGCGTTGCCGGCCTGCAGGCCGCGGTCGATGCCGGCGAAGAAGCCGTCGTACGGCACCACCTTGAGCTGGACCTCGGCACCGGGGTTGGCCGCCTCGAACTTCTCCTTGAGGTGCTGGAAGCCCTTGGTCTCGCCGTCGCTGCCGCCCCAGAAGCTGAACGTCAGCTTGCCCTTCTGCGGCGGCAGGCTGGCCTTCGCGCCGGCCGCGCCGGTGGCCGTCGCACCGGCGCGCGGGCCGGGACCGCCCCCGCTGCAGGCGGCCAGCGCCGCGGCCGCGGCACCCAGCCCTGCGGCGGAGAGGAACGAACGACGGGACGGCTGCTGCATGCGTGCTCCAGGGAGTGGTGCGGCGCCACGAGCCGGACGCCGTCCGGGAACCTCCCCGGCGTCCGCGAGCATGTCCGACCCCACCACGGGGTGCCACCTGGCCGCAACGGTTCAGCGCACACGCTGCACCCGGGTCGCGCTGACCAGGTACCGGAACCCGGCGTCGCGCATCGACTGGAACGCGGGGTCGGCGGGGTCGTCGAGCCGTCCCTCGAACCACGCCATGACCGCCGGGGCCGCCGTGCCGATCGCCGTCAGCCGCTCGAACGGCTCGACGAGCTCGCGCTGCACGGCCTCGGGGTCGCGGGTGTGCTCGGGCACGGCGTGGCCCGCGGTGTGCCCACCCAGCACGTGGTGCCGCCCGATCTCGGCGAGCTCGTCCCACGTGAGGCCGATGCGCCCGTCGTCCGGCAGCTCGTCGGGCAGGTCGACGTGGTGCTGCTCGCACCAGGCCACCTGCTCGGCGGGCGGCACGTCGAGCAGCCCGGTGACCGGCAGGAACCACGCCGCGATGCCCAGCGACTCGCAGACCGGCGCCGCGACCGCGGCCTGCTCGCGGTAGCTGTCGTAGAAGACGGGCGCGAACCCGGGGCGGCGCAGCGGCCAGCGACCGGTGTCGACGAAGTGGTCGAGGTGCTCCGGGGTCACCGGGTCGAAGCGACGCAGGTACGCCGCGAGGTCGGCCTCCAGCTGGTCGGCCGCGGACGCCGGCGTCCAGTGGTAGTTGACGACGTGCAGGTACGACCCCGCCCGCAGCGCCGCCGCGTGCCCGCTGAAGCTCATGTCCCGCCCCCGACCGGTCCGTGCGCGTTCGCCAGCACCACCACCACGTCGTGCACCGCCAGCTCGTCGTCGTCGGCCGCGTCGGGTCGCAGCGCCGCGCGGTAGGTCTCGAGCCGGTCGGCCAGCACCTCGCCCAGCGCGTCGCGGGACGTCGGCGCGGCCGCCCCGGGCCGCAGGTCCTCGACCGCGAGCACCATCGGGATGCCCTCGGCGTGCAGCGCGCGGGCGTTCGCGCGCTCCTCGACCGCCCGCGGGTCCGGTAGCTCGGCCAGCGGCAGGTCCGGCAGCTCGGGCAGCGGGTCGCTCACGGCCGCCACCCCGCGGCGATCGCGGCCTGCGCCGCGTGCTGGCCGGGCTCGCGGTACAGCGGCAGCAGGTCGCCGGCGACGGCGTCGAGCGCGGCCCGGTCGAGCCACGCCGCGCCGCCCAGCCGCGCCTCGGCCTGCTCGTTCAGCACCACGCGCGCCCAGCCGTCGCCGTCCGGCCGGGCGCCGACGCGCACCAGGTCGTCGCGACCGCCGTCCAGCAGCCGCCGCACGTTGCGCTCGCCGATGCGGCCGTAGGCCACGGTCTCGACCTCCAGCCCGGGCACCACCACCTTCACCGCGTGGACGCCGTCGGCCCCGTCGGCCAGGTCGACCACGACCGGCTCGAAGCCCTCCGCGGCCAGCCGGTCGACCACCAGGTCGAGCACCTGCCGCGTCGTGAGGTCGTCGGTGGGCGTCGTCGGCACCTGCGCCCACGGCACGTGCTGCTCGACGCGGAACACGCTGTGGCGCAACAGGTCCGGCCAGTCGGGCGGCGGGTCGGTGAGCCACCGGACCGTGGCCGCCAGCACCCGGGGCTCCTCCTGCTCCCACGACCCGTCGGGCTCGCGAAGGGGGCCGTCGGCGGGCGCGTGGTGCGACCAGCGCTTGCGGATGCGGGCGGCCGCGAACTCGCACACCGCCTTGCGGACGGCGACGTCGCGATCGGGGTGCACCGCCTCGCCGCACGCCGTCGCCACCACGAGGTCGTCGCCCGGCGCGCTGCCGACCACCACGACGTCGGGCAGGCCGAAGTCGGTCGCGGCCAGCTTGACCTGCACCTCGACGCCCCGCGCCCGAAGCGCCGCCAGCACCTGCGCGGTCGCCGGGTCGAGCCGCGCGTCGTCGACGTCGACCACCCGGCCGGCGTCGAGCGCGCGGAAGCGCAGGCCGTTGCCGTCGCGCTGCAGCACCTCGAGCAGCGCGTGCAGCACGGCCTGGTCGCGGTCACCGCCGGCACCCAGGCCGTTCGAGACGGGGGTGACGAGCGGGTCGGTGACGCCCAGCCGAGCCGCCTCGCCGGGCGTGCTCACCACGTGCTCGACGGGCACCCACACCTCGACGTCGTCGCGCAGCCGCCGCGCGGGCAGCCAGGGGCGGGGCGCGTCGTCGACCACGTGCCCGGCGTCGACGCCCAGCTCGCGCGGGTCGAGCGCCCGCGCCCCGGCCGCCCGCACCTCGCCGCGCGTCGCCACACGGGGCCGCGCCGAGAGCGTGGACCGCCAGGACGCCGCGCGCTCGACGGTCTCGCCGAGCGCCCCGACGCGAGCCTGCGCCGCGGTGGTGCCGTAGCCGATGCCGGCGAACGGGGGCGCGCCGCCCGCACCCGCCCAGCGCGTCAGGTGCACGGCGACCCCGACGTCCTCCAGACCGGTCAGGTCGAGCTCGTCGAGCCCGTCCCGCGCGAGGTCGGCCGCGTAGCGGTCGGCCGCGGTCTCCAGCTGCGTCGCCGTCACCATGCGCAGACTGTGTCGCGCCCGGCGGGTCGGCACCATCCGGAGCGGGCGGCCGGGTTGTTCAGCCGCGCCCGCAGCGCGGTGTTCACGACGGCACCGTCGGGCGTTCACCGGCGGGCCCTGTCGCCGGTCGCGCCCCGGCAGCAGGATCCGTCCGTGCCCTCCAACGCCCTGTCCCGTCGCTCCGTCCTGCGCACCGCGGCGGTCGGTGCCGCGACCGCCGTCGCCGCCACGCTGCGTCCCTTCGACGAGGCAGTGGCGGCCGCCCCGGCGTCGGACGGCGTCTTCGGCTACGGGGTGGCCAGCGGCGACCCGACCGCCGACGCCGTGGTGATCTGGACCCGCGCCACCCCGCCGCACCGGCCCGGCGAGCCGGTCGCGACGCCGGGCAGCGGGCTCGGTCGGCCGCTGACGGTGCGCTGGGAGGTCGCGCGCGACCCGGGCTTCCGCCACGTCGTCCGGCACGGGGTGCGGCGCACCAGCGCGGCGTCCGACCACACGGTGAAGGTCGACGTGACCGGGCTCGAGACCTACACCCGCTACTGGTACCGCTTCAGCAGCCTCGGGCGGGTCAGCCCCGTCGGCCGCACCCGCACCGCGCCGGACGACCCGCACCGCACGCACGCGCTGCGCCTCGCACTGGTGTCGTGCAGCAACTACACCGGCGGGTACTTCACCGCGTACCGGGCGATCGCCGAGCGCACCGACCTCGACATGGTGCTGCACGTCGGCGACTACGTCTACGAGTACGGCAACGGCGACGACCGCTACGGCCCCGACAGCCTGATCGGCGTGCGCGACGCCCAGCCGGCGACCGAGACGATCGACCTGCGCGGCTACCGGCTGCGGCACGCGCTGCACAAGGCCGACCCCGACCTGCAGGCGGCGCACCGCAACCACCCGTGGATCACCATCTTCGACGACCACGAGGTGGCGAACAACGCCTGGGCCGCCGGCGCCGAGAACCACACCCCGGGCGTCGAGGGCAGCTTCGAGCGGCGCCGGCGCGAGGCCTACGAGGCCTACCTGGAGTGGATGCCGTTCCGGCTGCCCGAGCAGCACACCGTGCCGCACCAGGGCACCCGGTTCTTCAAGCGGTTCCGGTACGGCGCGCTGGCCGACCTCTCGGTGCTCGAGACCCGCCAGCACCGCAGCAAGCAGGTGGACGTCGCGCCGTTCACCACCACCGGCGGCGGGTTCATCCCGACCGGGGTGCCGGCCGTGGACGCCCAGCTCGCCGACCCCGACCGGCACCTGCCCGAGCCCGAGCAGCTCGACTGGCTGAAGCGCGGCCTCGCCGGGCACCGCCGCTGGCACCTCGTGGGCAACCAGGTGATCGTGACACCGGTCCGCTTCCCCGGTGCGGCACTCGGGATCCCGTCCGTGCCCTCGGTGATCAACTCCGACCAGTGGGACGGGTACCAGGCCGACCAGGCCGACCTGCTCGGTCACCTCGACGGCCTCCCCCGGCGCTCGGGCGACACCGTGGTGCTGACCGGCGACATCCACTCGTCCTGGGCGATGGACCTGCCGGCGGGCCGCGGGCCCGCGGGCACCTACCGCCCGGCCGGCGTGGAGTTCGTCTGCCCGTCGGTGACCAGCGACGGCTTCTACGAGGGCTTCGCGGCGGCGGCCGCGCAGTCCCCCGAGGCGGCGGTGGTCGCCGTCGGGGCCGCAGCCGCAGCAGTCCGGGCCACGAACCCCTGGATCAGGTACCTGGACGGCGTGGGGCACGGCTTCGTGGTCGTCGACGTGACGCCCGAGCGGGTGCAGGCCGACTTCCACCTGACGCCGCTGCCGACGTCCGCCCGCCCGGACCCGCGGGTCGACCCGACCGCGCTCCCCGCGTACGCCACGAGCTGGGTCACCCGCGCGGGCAGCCGCCGGGTGGTCGAGGGCCGCGGACCGGTCGGCGCGCGCAGCGACGAGCCGCGCGGCCCCCGACGCAGCTGAGGCGTGCCCGCGGCCGGTGGGCCGCGGACACGCCTCGAGGTGCTGGCGACCGGTGCAACCGGTCAGCCGATGGTGCGGGAAGTGCTGTGCTGCAACGGGTCAGCGGTCGACACCGTGCACGTGGTTGCTGCCGTCGCGGCCGTCGACGACCTTCTTGCCGAGCACGACGCCCAGGGCGATCATGCCGATGGCGAGCACGAGGTGCAGCCAGTTGTCGGCGTTGTTCAGCGGCACGAAGTTGGCGCTGGTGTCGCCGTGGGCGAACAGGCCGTAGAGCCACAGCACGAAGTAGACGACCCCGCCGCCGACGAGGTAGTTGCGCGCGCTGGGGGCGGTGCGGGCCATCGCGAGGCCGGCGACGCCGAACAGGACGTGCACCAGGTTGTGCAGCACCGACACCTGGAACAGGCCGAGCAGCTTCGCCTCGGACTGGTGACCGGCGAAGGCCATGTCGCCGAAGTTCGAGGTGATGCCGGGCACGAAGCCGAGGATGCCGACGAGCAGGAACACCACGCCGACGAGCTGGGCGACGGTCTGCACCGGGTGCTTGGCGGTGCGGCCACCGTGGGTCGCGGACTGGCTGGACATTGAGCTGCTCCTTCGTCGAGGGCTCGATGACTCGAGTCGCAGGCAGTCGGTCGCCCGCGCGTCCATCGTGTGCGCGACCTGTCCAGCACGCCCGCTGGACGGGGGTCGATCTTCGTGGCCCGGCCCGGGGTGGTAGGCAGCGGGCATGCACCAGCTCCTCGACCTGTCCGGCCGCGTCGCGCTCGTCACCGGCGCCGGCTCCCCCGACGGCATCGGCCACGCGACCGCGCGGCTGCTCGGTGCGATGGGCGCCGCGGTGGCGGTGGCGGCCACCAGCGACCGGGTGCACGAGCGCGCGGCCGAGCTGGCGGGGGACGGCGTCCGGGCGCTCGGCGTCGTCGCGGACCTGACCGACCCGGACCAGGTCGACCGCGCGGTGCGCGAGGTGACGGGCGCGCTCGGGGCGCCGACGGTGCTGGTGAACAACGCCGGCATGACGAGCGTCAGCGCACCGGCGCTCGACCCGGCGCTGCCCGGCGGCAGCGAGTCGGGCACGGTCGGATCGCTGTCGCTGGAGGCCTGGCGGGCCAGCACGTCGCGCAACCTCGACACCGCGTTCCTCGTCACCCGAGCGGTGCTGCCGGCGATGCTCGCCGCCGGGTGGGGGCGGGTGGTGATGGTGGCGTCGGTGACCGGTCCGGTGATGGCGATGCGCGGCGAGGCCGCCTACGCGGCGGCCAAGGCGGGGATGGTGGGCCTGGCCCGCGCCGTCGCCGTCGACCACGCGGCCGCGGGCGTCACCGCGAACGCGGTCGCGCCGGGCTGGATCCGCACCGCCAGCCAGACCGCCGACGAGGCCGAGCAGGCCGCCGGCACCCCGGCCCGCCGCAGCGCCCACCCCGACGAGGTGGCCGCCGCCGTCGCGTTCCTCTGCTCCCCCGGCGCGTCGTACGTCACCGGTCAGTGCCTCGTGGTCGACGGCGGCAACTCGGTCGCCGAGGAGCGGGGTGTCGGTGGGGGCGCCTAGGTTCGACGTCGTGCAGCCAGAGGCGGTCACCACCCACGGCCGAGTGCGGGGCGAGCGGCGCGACGGCGTCGCCCGCTTCCTCGGCGTCCCCTACGCGGCGCCGCCTGTGGGCGCGCGCCGGTTCGCGGCGCCCGAGCCGCCGCAGCCGTGGGACGGCGTGCGCGACGCGACAGCGTTCGGTCCGACGCCGCCGGCCGCCGGGTACCAGGCGCCGTTCGACACGATCCTCACCTCGACGCAGGTGCCGGGCGACGACTGGCTCACCGTCAACGTGTGGACGCCGGACCCAGGCGCGGCCGGCCTGCCGGTGATGGTGTGGATCCACGGCGGCGCCTTCGTGAACGGCAGCTCGGCGGTCGCGACGTACGGCGGGCAGGCCTTCGCCCGCGACGGCGTCGTGCTGGTGACGCTGAACTACCGGCTCGGGGTCGAGGGCTTCGCGGCGCTGCCCGACGCCCCGGCCAACCGCGGCCTGCTCGACCAGCTCGCCGCCCTGGAGTGGGTGCGCGACAACGCGGCCGCGTTCGGCGGCCACCCGGCGCGGGTCACGGTGTTCGGCGAGTCGGCCGGCGCCATGAGCATCACGACGCTGCTCGGGCTGCCGCAGGCGACCGGGCTGTTCGCGCAGGCGATCACGCAGAGCGGTGCCGCCCAGGCCGCCGCCGACCCCGCCGACGCCGCGCTGGTGACCCGCGAGCTCGGCACCGCCCTCGGCCTCGACGACGTGCGCGCCACGACGCTCGCCGACGTCGACCCGGCGCGGCTGCTGGCCGCCCAGCGGCGGGTGTCGCAGGCGCTGACCACCGGCCCCGACCCGGTCCGCTTCGGGGCGTCCGTGGTCGCGGGGCTGATGGCGTTCGTGCCGGTGGTCGACGGCGACGTCGTGCCGGTGCACCCGCAGGCCGCGCTCGCCGCGGGCGCCTCGGCCGACGTGCCGCTGCTCACCGGCACCACGACCGAGGAGTTCCGGTTCTTCCTGGCCCCGCCGGGCATCACGGCGTCGCTGCCCGCGGCGGCGCTGCCGATGGTGCTCGCGGCGCAGGGCGTGCCGGCGTCCGTCGTCGACGTCTACCGCGCGCACCGCCCCGACGCGTCGCCGGGCGACCTGCTGGCGGCGATCGTCACCGACCGGTACTTCCGGGCACCGTCGATCGCCGTGGTCGAGGCCCGGCCGCGCGACCGCTCGTGGGTCTACGAGCTGGCCTGGCGCAGCCCGCGCCTCGGCCTCGGCGCCGCGCACGCCGTCGACGTGCCGTTCGTCTTCGACGCCCTCGCCGCCGAGGGCACGGCGGGGCTGCTGGGCGACGACCCGCCGCAGGCGCTGGCCGACCGGGTGCACTGCGCCTGGGTCGCCTTCGCCACCGACGGCGACCCGGGCTGGGCGCCGTACGGCGACGACCGGGCGGTGCACGTGTTCGACGAGCCGGCCGACCGGCTGGTGCACGCCCCGCGCGACGACGAGCGGGCGCTCTGGGCGGGCTGACCGCCGCGGCACGTCGCAGCCCGAGCGCCTAGCCGACCACCACGCCCTGGTGCAGCCGCACCACCCGGTCGGCGACGTCGAGCAGCCGCTCGTCGTGGGTGGCCACGAGCAGGGCGCTGCCGTGCTCGCGGGCCAGCCGCAGCGCAGCGACCACCAGCTCGACGTGCTCGTCGTCCTGGTGCCCGGTCGGCTCGTCGAGCACCGCCAGGCGCGGCACCAGCGCGAGGGCGCGCGCGATCGCGGTGCGCTGCTGCTCGCCGAGCGAGGTCTGCGTCACCAGCCGGCCACCGAGCCGGCCGAGGTCGAGCGAGTCGAGCAGGTCGCCGGACCAGCCGTCGGGCACCACCGCGTCGGCGTGCAGCCGCTGCGGCAGGGTCGCGTTCTCGGCGACGCTCAGCTCCTCGACCAGCGCCAGCCGCTGCGGCAGCAGCGACACCAGCGCCCAGTCGCGCACCTCGTCCGCCGGGCGCCCGGCCACCCGCACGCTGCCCTCGGTGGGGCGGCCCACGCCGGCGACCAGGTGGCACAGCGTCGACTTGCCCGAACCCGAGCGACCGGCGAGCGCCACGAGGGTGCCGGGCTCGGCGGTCAGCGAGACGTCGTGCAGCACGGGCGGGGCGTGGGCGGCAGGGCGGTGGGTGACGTGCTCGACGTCGAGCAGCGGCTCAGGCACTGGTCGCTCCCCCGGGCGGGTCGGGCGGCACGAGCCGGACGCCGTCGGCCTCGACGACGAGCCGGGCCCGGCCGTCGGGGAAGAGGGTGAGCGCCTGCGGCGGCAGCTGCAGCCGCCCGGTGGAGTCGATGGTGGCCGTGGCGGCCTCGCCCGCGACGGCCTCGCTCGACAGCACGCCGTGGCGCAGGTGCAGCTCGCGGTCGGCGGCCCCGACGGCCCGGTGGTCGTGGCTGGACATCACCACGGCGGCGCCGCGGTCGGTGAGCCGCCGCAGCTCGCCGAGCACCAGCGACGACGACTCGTCGTCGAGCTCGGCCGTGGGCTCGTCGGCGACGACCAGCACCGGGTCGCCCACCACGGCGCAGGCCACCGCGAGGCGCTGCTGCTCGCCACCGGACAGCTCGCGCACCAGGGCGCCGCGGCGGTCGGTGAGCCACAGCCGCTCGAGCATCTCGTCGGCGGCGTGGGCACCGGCGCCGTCGAGCCCGCGCAGCGCGGCCGCCTGCACGACCTGCTCGCGGGCCGGCAGGTGCGCGAACAGCACGTGCGTCGGCCGCTGCGCGACCCAGGCCACGGTGCGCCGGCGCAGCTGCCGCAGGGCCCGGCCGCCGACGCCCGCCGTGGCCCGACCGTCGACCCACAGCTCGCCGCCGCTCTGCCGCTCGCGCAGGGCCAGCACCGACAGCAGGCTCGACTTGCCGCTGCCGGACGGCCCGGTGACGGCCGTCATCGTGCGGCGCTCGAAGACCGCGTCGACCCCGCGCAGCGCGTGCGTCTCGCCGGTCATCGAGGGGTAGATGCGCACCAGCCGGGCGCACCGGGCCGCGGGGTCGCTAGCCGCCATCGCGCAGCACCTCCGCACCCGACCGGGCCGCCGCGCCGGCGCTGGCCACGGCGACCGCCACCGCGAGCGCCAGCACGCCGGCCAGCCCGACCGCGCCGAGGGCGGCGAGCGGCAGCCGCAGCACGAAGGCTGGTGCGGCCTCGGTGCCGGGGTCGAGCAGCCGGGCGCCGAGCGGGGCGACCAGCGCCACGACGAGCAGCCCGAGCAGCAGGCCGGTCAGCACCAGCGCCGCCAGCTCGATG
>NZ_BAAHBM010000014.1:0-58962 GCF_054776675.1 Angustibacter aerolatus | reverse complement strand
GCGGGTGCCGGCGGCGCCGGCGGCGTGGGCGGCGCGGGGGGCGCCGCTGGTGCTGGCGAGGCTGCTGCCGCCGGAGGTGCCTCGGTCAACGGAGGCGCGGGCGGCGTGGCCGCGGCCTGCGCGCCGTTCGCGCGCTTCGCGCCGGAGGGCGCGGCCTCAACGGCGTCGCCGGGGGAGTAGTCGGCGAAGAAACCCCACCAGGCCCGGTCGACCTTGGTCTTGTCCTCGCGGTACTGCTGGTAGAGCTCGTCGACCAGCCACTCGTTCGGGCCGAAGGCCGCCATCGGGTCGCTGTTCGTGGACTCCTGCGCCACGGCGTGGATCGCCTCTTCCGCTCTCGACCTGCAGGCGGCGGCACGCCGGCAGCGCCGCGCTGATCGCCCGCCGCCAGCCTAGCCCTCGCCTAGCGGGGCAGCGCGACCCGGATGTCGCAGCCCGTCCGTGTCTCGAGCACCCGGATGGTGCCGCCGTGCAGGTCGACCACCCAGCGGGCGATCGCCAGCCCCAGCCCGGTGCCGCCGTCCTGGGCCGTCCCGCCGCGGTGGAAGCGGTCGAAGACGCGCTCGCGGTCGCGCGGGTCGATGCCCGGGCCCTCGTCGACGACGTCGAGGTGCACCTCGCCGGCCGCCTGCCGCGCGGACGCCGTGACGGTGCCGCCGGCGGGGGAGTGCCGGGTGGCGTTGTCGAGCAGGTTGGCGACCACCTGGTGCAGCCGGTCGCGGTCGGCCATCACCTGCAGCCCGGCGGGTCGCACGTCGACCTCGTAGCGGACGTCGGCGCCGGCCAGCCCAGCCTCGTCGACGCAGGTGTTCAGGAACTCGTCGAGCCCCACCGGCGCGAGGTGCAGCGGCACCGCGCCGGCCTCGACGCGCGACAGGTCGAGCAGCTGGGTCACCAGGTCGCCGAGCCGCTCGGTCTGCGCCAGGGCCGCCCGCAGCGTCGCGTCGTCCGGCGCGGTGACGCCGTCGACGAGGTTCTCGAGCACCGCGCGCAGGGCCGACACGGGCGTGCGCAGCTCGTGGCTGACGTTTGCGACGAGCTCGCGGCGCTGCCGGTCGACGCCGCCGAGGTCCTCGGCCATCACGTTGAAGGCGCTCGCGAGCTGCCCCACCTCGTCGCGGCTGCTCGCGCGCACCCGGCGGCTGTAGTCGCCGCGGGCCATCGCCTGCGCGGCGGCGGTCATCTCGCGCAGCGGCGAGGTCATGCCGCGCGCCAGGATCTGCGTGAACAGCAGCGACAGGGCGACCGCGAGCGGCAGCGTGTAGCGGGTGGCGAGGTCGTTGTTCAGCCCGAGCCAGACGAAGATCGCCGACATCGCGCTGGTGACGCCCACGAGCACGCCGAGCTTGGTCTTGATCGACTGCAGCGGGTCGAGCGGGCGCAGGTCCATCGGGCGCAGCTCGCGCACCCGCGGCATCGGCCCGGCGATCCGCTCGATCTTGCCGGTGACCGGTTCGAGCGGCACGCGCCCGCCGGGCTCGTCGGCGCGGCCGGCCGGGCCGTCCGAGGTGCTGGTCACGGTCACGACCTGGCGTCGGCGTCGTCGTCGGGCTCGTCGTGCACGCCGGACGGCTCGGCCGAGTAGCCGACGCCGTGCACGGTGCGGATGAGGCCCGGGCCGAGCTTGCGCCGCAGCGCCTTCACGTGGCTGTCGACGGTGCGGGTGCCGCTGGCGTCCACCCAGTCCCAGACGTCGGCGAGCAGCGTCTCGCGGGTCAGCACGGTGCGCGGGCTGGAGGCCAGCCGCACCAGCAGGTCGAACTCGGTCGGCGTCAGGTGCACCTCCTCGCCGTCGCGGCGCACCCGCCGCTCGGCGCGGTCGACCTCGACGGGGCCGAGGGTGAGCGCCGCCGGACCCTGCGCCGACTCGGCCAGCTGCCGGGCCCGTGCGACGCGACGCAGCAGCGCGTTCACCCTGGCCGCCAGCTCGCGCATGGAGAACGGCTTCGTCATGTAGTCGTCGGCGCCCACGCCGAGGCCGACGAGCGTGTCGGTCTCGTCGTCGCGCGCGGTCAGCATGAGCACCGGCACCGGGCGCTGCGCCTGCACGCGGCGGCACACCTCGAGCCCGTCGAAGCCGGGCAGCATGACGTCGAGCACCATCGCGTCGGGCGGGTCCTGCAGCGCGTGCTCGACGGCGCTGGGGCCGTCGCCGGCGACGTCGACGTGGTACCCCTCGGCGCGCAGCCGGGTGGCGACGGCGTGGGCGATGGTGGGCTCGTCCTCGACGACGAGCACGCGCCGCTGCCCGGGCTCGGGTGCGGTGCCTGGGGTGCTGGTCATGCCGACGACCGTACCCGCCGCCCCCGACGGTCCACGGCCCTTCACAGGCCGCGCCCCGTATCGTCACCGGGTGCGCTTCCTCGACGGGCAGACCCCGGCAGCCGACCTGACGTACAGCGACGTCTTCCTCGTGCCGAACCGGTCGGACGTCGCCTCCCGCCTCGACGTCGACCTGTCGAGCAGCGACGGCACCGGCACCACCGTGCCGCTCGTCGTCGCGAACATGACGGCGGTCAGCGGGCGCCGGATGGCCGAGACCGTGGCCCGCCGCGGCGGGCTGGCCGTGATCCCGCAGGACATCCCGATCGACGTCGTGGCCGAGGTCGTCGACTGGGTCAAGCAGCGGCACACGGTGCTCGAGACGGCCCTCACCCTGCAGCCCCACGACACCGTGCTCGACGCGCTGCACCTGATCCCGAAGCGGGCGTACGGCGCCGTCGTCGTGGTCGACGCCGACGAGCGGCCGGTGGGCGTCGTGACGCCGGCCGACTGCGCGGGCGTCGACCGCTACACGCAGCTCGCCGACGTCATGAGCCGCGACCTGCTGGTGCTCGACGCCGACGAGCTCGAGAGCCCCGAGGGGCTGCGTGCCGGGTTCGACCGGCTGCACGCCGCGCGCCGTCGCGTCGCGCCCGTCGTCCGGACGGCGCAGGGCGGCCGGCTGGCCGGCGTCCTGACCCGGCGCGGCGCGCTGCGCTCGACGATCTACGTCCCTGCGGTCGACGGCGACGGCCGGCTGCGGGTGGCGGCGGCCGTGGGCATCAACGGCGACGTCGCGGGCAAGGCCGCCGGGCTGCTCGAGGCCGGCGTCGACTGCCTCGTCGTCGACACCGCCCACGGCCACCAGGAGCGCATGCTCGATGCGCTGCGCACCGTGCGGGCGCTCGCCCCGCACGTGCCCGTGGCGGCCGGCAACGTCGTGAGCGCCCAGGGCGTGCGCGACCTCGTCGACGCCGGCGCCGACGTCGTGAAGGTGGGCGTCGGGCCGGGCGCCATGTGCACCACCCGCATGATGACCGCCGTGGGCCGCCCGCAGTTCTCGGCGGTGCTGGAGTGCGCGGCGGCCGCCCGGTCGCTGGGCCGGCACGCGTGGGCCGACGGCGGCGTGCGGCACCCGCGCGACGTCGCCCTCGCGCTGGCCGCCGGTGCCAGCCAGGTGATGGTCGGGTCGTGGTTCGCCGGCACCCACGAGAGCCCCGGCGACCTGATGACCGACGCCGCCGGGCGCGACTACAAGGAGAGCTTCGGCATGGCGTCGGCGCGCGCCGTCGCGGCCCGCACCCGCGAGGAGTCCGCGTTCGACCGGGCCCGCAAGGGCCTGTTCGAGGAGGGCATCTCGAACTCGCGCATCCACCTCGACCCCGAGCGCCCGGGCGTCGAGGACCTGCTCGACCACATCACGTCCGGCGTCCGCAGCGCCTGCACGTACGTCGGCGCCCGCACGCTCGACGAGCTGCACGAGCGGGCCGTCGTCGGGCTGCAGTCGGGCGCGGGCTACGAGGAGGGTCGGCCGCTGCCCGGCGGCTGGTGAGGCCGTAGACTCCGTGCGATGACGCCCGCCGCAGCGGACCCCCCGCAACCCGACGAGCCCGAGCACAGACGCTGGAGCAGCCGCCCGTGACCGAGTGGCTGCTCGTGCTCGTCTCCGTCGTGCTCACCGCCGGCACGGCGCTCTTCGTCGCCGCGGAGTTCGCCTTCGTGGCCCTCGACCGCAGCTCGGTCGAGCGCTCCGTCGCCGCCGGCGACCAGCGCTCCCAGGGCGTGCTCACCGCGCTGCGCCGGCTGTCGACCATGCTGTCGGCCAGCCAGGTCGGCATCACCCTCACCACGCTGCTCGTCGGCTTCCTCGCCGAGCCGAGCGTCGCGTCGCTGCTCGAGGGGCCGCTGCACGCCGCCGGGCTGCCGGACGGCGCGGTCGACGCGGTGTCGGTCGCCCTCGCCCTGGTGCTGGCGACCGCCTTCTCCATGGTGCTCGGCGAGCTGGTGCCGAAGAACGCCGCCGTCGCCGACCCGCTGCGCACCGGCCAGCTCGTCGCCCGGCCCATGCGGGTGTTCACGATCGTGGCGCGCCCGCTCATCGCCGTCCTGAACGGCAGCGCGAACGCCTTCCTGCGCCGGGTGGGCGTCGAGCCGCGCGAGGAGCTGTCGAGCGCCCGCACCCCGCAGGAGCTCGCCTCGCTGGTGCGGCACTCGGCCCAGGCCGGCACGCTCGACGCCGGCACCGCCGAGCTGGTCACCCGCTCGCTCGGCTTCGGCGAGCGCACCGCCGCCGACGTCATGACGCCGCGGGTGCGCTGCACCACCGTGCACCGCGACGAGACCGCCGCCGAGGTGGTGCGGCTGGCCCGCGCCGGCGGTCACTCCCGCTTCCCGGTCGTCGACGACGGCCTCGACGACGTCGTGGGCGTCGTGCACGTCAAGCGCGCGGTGTCGGTGCCGCCCGAGCGCCGCGCCGAGGTGCCCGCCGCGGCGCTCATGTCGCCGGTGCTGCTCGTGCCCGAGACCGTGCGGCTCGACCCGCTGCTGGTGCAGCTGCGCGACGAGGGGCTGCAGCTCGCCGTCGTCGTCGACGAGTACGGCGGCACCTCGGGCGTGGTGACGCTCGAGGACGTCGTCGAGGAGCTGGTCGGCGAGGTGGCCGACGAGCACGACCGCGGCCGCAGCGCCGGACGCCGGCTGCGCGACGGCTCGTGGACGCTGCCCGGCCTGTGGCGGCCCGACGAGGCCCGCGAACGCGCCGGTGCCGACGTCCCGGACGACGGTGCGTACGAGACCGTCGGCGGGTTCGTCATGGCCCGGCTCGGCCGGGTGCCGGTGCCGGGCGACCGCATCGAGGTGGGCGGCGGCACGCTCGAGGTGACCCGCATGGAGGGCCGCCGCGTCGACCGCCTGCGCTGGGTGCCGGGCGAGACGCCCGCCGGCGCGCTCGGCGCGCCCGACCCGACCCCGCCGGCGCCGGAGGTGCGGTCGTGAGCACCGGAGCCGCCCTGGCCCTCACCGTCGTGCTGCTGCTGCTGAACGCCTTCTTCGTGGGCGCCGAGTTCGCGGTGATGGCGGCCCGGCGCAGCCAGATCGAGCCGGCCGCGGCGGCCGGCAGCAAGCGGGCCCGGAGCACGCTCTACGCGATGGAGCACGTCTCGACGATGCTCGCCTGCGCCCAGCTCGGGGTGACCATCTGCTCCGTCGGCCTCGGTGCGGTCGCCGAGCCGGCGCTGGCGCACCTGCTGGAGCGCCCGTTCGCCGCCGTCGGCGTGCCGGAGGGGTTCGTGCACCCGGTGGCGTTCGCGCTGGCGCTGGCGATCGTGGTCTACCTGCACGTCGTGCTCGGCGAGATGGTGCCGAAGAACCTGGCGATCGCCGGGCCCGACCGCGCCGCCCTGCTGCTCGCGCCGCCGCTGGTGTGGCTGTCGCGGGTGCTGAAGCCGATCATCGCGGTGCTGAACGGCGCGGCCAACGGCATCCTGCGGCTGCTCGGCGTGCAGACCCGCGACGAGGTCGCCTCGACGTTCACCGCCGAGGAGGTGCAGTCGATCGTCGCCGAGTCGCGGCGCGAGGGGCTGCTCGGCGACGAGCACGACCTCGTGGCGGGTGCACTGGAGTTCAGCGACCGCACCGCGGCCGACGTCGCGGTGGCGGTGGGCGAGCTGGTGACGATCGCCGAGGGTGCCACCCCGGCCGACGTCGAGCGGCTGGTGGCCCGCACCGGGTTCTCCCGGTTCCCCGTGGTCGACCCCGCGGGCGACCTGACGGGGTACCTGCATCTGAAGGACGTGCTCTACGCCGACGACGAGCGCTACGAGCAGCCGGTGCCCGAGAAGCGGGTGCGGTCGCTGGTGACGGTCGCCGCGGGCGACGAGGTCGAGGACGTGCTGGCCGCCATGCAGCGGTCCGGCGCCCACCTCGCGCGGGTCGTCGACGGCGGCGAGGTGACCGGCGTCGTCTTCCTCGAGGACGTGCTGGAGGAGCTGGTCGGCGAGGTGCGCGACGAGACGCGGCGGCACGGCGGTGGCCGCGGGGGTGGGTACGCAGAGCGCCACCCGCTCGGCTCGACCCGCGCGGTGTGACGTGAGCCACACGTGCAGCGCGCGCCGGTGACGGCTCCGCACGGCAGCGCCTAGGGTCGAGGCACCGCCCGAACGACCCGCCGCCGACCCGACGGAGCCCTCAGCGTGCCCTACCTGCCCGACCCGGCGTCCGAGCCTCGCGGCTCCGCCGACGGCCGGGACGGCGCGCCGCGCGAGTACGTCGGACGTCGGCGCGGCCCGGCAGCGCCCGTCGCGTCTCCGGTCCAGGACGCGGTCCAGGCACCCGTGCCCGTCGAGTCGGCGCAGCCGGCCGACGTCCCCGCGGTCGCCCTCCCCGGGCAGCCGGTGCCACCGGCGGCCGGGCAGCCCGCGACCCGCATGGAGCGCCGGCGCCTCGAGCAGGAGCAGGCGAGGGCCGCCCGGCAGCGCCCGACGCGCACCGTCGCGCCGTCGTCCGCCATCACGCCCCGCCGCGGGCTCGTCGGTGCCGTCGGTGCGGTCACCGCGGTCGGCCTGGCCGCGGGTGCCGTCGCGCTGAGCCAGCTGCTGCCGCAGTCCGCACAGGGCAGCCCGCGGTCGACCGCACCCGCGGCCGCGTCACCGGGGACGAGCGCGGTGGCCGACCGCGCTCCGGTCGACACCACCGTGCTGGCCGCAGCACGCGTGCCCCGGGTCAGCCGCGGCGCCGAGCTGCGCATGACCGCCGTCGAGCGCTCCGAGCAGGACGTGCAGGCCAGTGGCTGCGACGGCACGGCGCCCGCCCGGCACTTCGCGAACGGGCAGATCCCGCTGTCGGCCCTGTGCGTGCTGACGTTCGACCGGCGCCACCGGCTGCGCAGCGACGCCGCCGTCGCGCTCATCCGGCTCGACGGCGACTACAAGGCGGAGTTCGGCACGCACCTGTGCCTCACCGACTCCTACCGCTCGCTGGCATCGCAGGTGAGCCTCGCCGGCCGCAAGCCCGGCCTGGCCGCCCGGCCTGGCACGAGCAACCACGGGTGGGGCCTGGCCGTCGACGTCTGCAAGGGCCCCGACGACCCGTCGTCCGCCCGCTACCGCTGGATGCGTGCGCACGCGCCCGCGTTCGGCTGGGACAACCCGGCCTGGGCCCGGCCCGGCGGATCGTCCCGCACCGAGCCCTGGCACTGGGAGTACGTCAAGGGCGAGTGACCGGGCCTGGTAACCTTCTCAGGCCCGAGCCCCCGTAGCTCAGGGGATAGAGCGTCGCCCTCCGGAGGCGAAAGCGCAGGTTCGAATCCTGCCGGGGGCGCAGTGCACGACCGGTCGGCTGTCTGCCGCCACCGGCTCCTCCTGCGCCACGGCGCAGTCGCCCGCGGGCACCCCGAGGCGAGTCCGCCCAGGATCCTTGAGCGCGCCGAGGCGGCGGGAGTACGTTCCGCTCCGGGACGAGGCGCGGCGCCTCGCGAGGAGCTGGTCATGAAGGACAACGAGCCGTTCTCCGCCGGCGACGGACCCGACACGGACCTCGTCGGTCCTCCCGATCCCGTCACCGACTCCCGGCAGCTGCCCGCCTGCACGGCGGACGACGAGGCGCGCGTCGTGCAGGGGGCCAGCACGCCCGACCACCCGGACAACGGGCCGGGCGACGAGCCCGACGAGGTGGCCCCGCCGCCGGACGCCGACGCCGACGCCGAGCTGCCCGGTGCGGACGAGCTCGCCGTGCTCGTGCAGGACGTCGACGGCGACGCCGTCGACGACGTGGGGTTCGACGACACGGACACCGCGGCCGAGACGGACGGGTCCGGCTCGGTGATCCGCCCCGACCCGTCCACCACACCCGGCGCGTAGCGCGCCCGCGACGAGGAGCAGCGATGGCGAGCATCTTGACGGCGCCGCAGGCGAAGGCGGCGCTGACGGCGATCGGCTTCGACAACGCGGGTCGCAGTCTGGCGGTCGCGGTGGAGGGGTTCCAGCGCGGCTGGAACCTCGGGTCCGCGCTGAAGGTGGACGGTGTGGTCGGCGAGCACACCTCCGACGCGCTGCGGCTGTCGCTGAAGCGGCACACCGTCGGCCGGTCGACGATGAGCGCCCACTTCTCGTTCGTCGAGTTCCGGTGCAAGGACGGCGGCGCCTTCCCCGAGTGCCGCCGCATCTGGATGCTGCGCGCGCACGTGCGCCGGCTGGAGGCGTATCGAGCGTCGGTGGGCGTCCCGGTGCGCATCGTCTCCGGCTGCCGCTGCAAGCGCTACAACGCGAAGGTCGGGGGCGCGACGCACAGCCAGCACCAGTTCGGCTGCGCCAGCGACGTGCAGCCGCTGCGCACCGTGCAGCAGCGGCGTCAGGCGAAGCTGTTCGCCGGGCTGGGGTTCAAGCAGTCCAACCAGAAGGTCGTCCACGTCGACTCGCGCGATCTCGGCGGCCACGACCTCACCGGTGGCACCCCGAGCGCCCCGACGACGTGGGTCTACGCGACCTGACGCGCGGTCGCGGCGTCGCGGCCCTGCGCACCTCCTCGGGACCGCGTCGTATCGTGGCGTGGTGAGCGTCCCGGTCCCAGGTGGTCAGCGCAGGCGGCGAGCCGTCAGCGCGCTGGACTCGCCGCGCGTGCTGGTGTGCGACGACACCGACTCGGTGCGCACGCTCATCGCGATGAACCTCGAGCTCGAGGGCTACGACGTGGTCCAGGCCCACGACGGCCAGGAGGCGCTCGACATCCTGAGCGACCCCAACGCCCCGCTGCCCGACGTGGTGACGGTCGACGCGCTGATGCCGCGCCGCGACGGGTGGTGGACGGTCGCGATGATCCGCACCGACCCGCGGCTCGAGCACCTGCCGGTGGTGATGGTCACCGCGTCCGTGCAGCGGCACCACCGCGCGCAGGCCGAGCAGGCGAACGTCGACGCCTTCATCGCCAAGCCGTTCGACCCGGACGAGCTGGTGGCGATCGTCGGTGTGCTGGCCTCGGGCGGCCGCGTCCACTGAGCCGGCCCGCTCGGCCGGCCTGTGGATACCCGGTCGGTCCGGTCCGCTCCGCTCGGTAACCTGTGCGGGTGACCCCAGAGGAGCTTGCCGAGGCCGTCCGTGCCTGTCTCGCCGACGCCGTGGCGGCGGGTGAGACCACCGCCGCCGTGCCGGAGACGGTGCGCGTCGAGCGACCGCGCAACCGCGAGCACGGCGACTGGGCGACCAACGTGGCGATGCAGCTGGCCAAGGCGGCCGGGGTGCCGCCGCGCGACCTGGCGACGGTGCTCGCCCGTCGGCTGGGCGAGGTGCCCGGCGTCAAGAGCGTCGAGGTCGCCGGCCCGGGCTTCCTGAACATCGTGCTCGACGCGGCGTCCGCCGGTGAGCTGGCCCGCACGATCGTCGAGCTCGGCCCGGCCTACGGCGACGGCGTGCTGGCCGCGGGCGAGCGGGTGGACCTCGAGTTCGTCTCGGCCAACCCGACCGGCCCGGTGCACATCGGCGGCGTCCGGTGGGCGGCCGTGGGCGACTCGCTGGCCCGCATCCTGCAGGCGCAGGGGGCGGAGGTCACCCGCGAGTACTACTTCAACGACCACGGGGCGCAGATCGACCGCTTCGCGCGCTCGCTGCTGGCCCGCGCCCGCGGCGAGGAGGCGCCCGAGGACGGCTACGGCGGCGCGTACATCACCGAGATCGCCGCGCAGGTGACCGCGCGGGTGCCCGACGTGCTGCAGCAGGCGGACCCGCAGGAGGTCTTCCGCCGCGAGGGCGTCGACCTGATGTTCGGCGAGATCAAGCAGAGCCTGCACGACTTCGGCGTCGACTTCGACGTCTACTTCCACGAGAACTCGCTGCACGAGTCGGGGGCGGTCGAGCGGGCGATCACCCGGCTGCGCGACCTCGGCAAGCTCTACGAGTCGGACGGCGCGCTCTGGCTGCGCACCACCGACTACGGCGACGACAAGGACCGCGTCGTCATCAAGAGCGACGGCGAGCCCGCGTACATCTCCGGCGATCTCGCCTACTACCTCGACAAGCGCGAGCGCGGCTTCGACCGGGCGATCATCATGCTCGGCGCCGACCACCACGGGTACGTGAACCGGCTGATGGCCATGTGCGCCTGCTTCGGCGACGTGCCCGGCCGCAACCTCGAGATCCTCATCGGGCAGATGGTGAACCTGCTCAAGGACGGCCAGCCGCTGCGCATGAGCAAGCGGGCCGGCACCGTCGTGACGCTCGAGGACCTCGTCGACGCCGTGGGCGTCGACGCCGGCCGCTACGCGCTGGCCCGCTCGTCGGCCGACTCGCAGATCGACATCGACCTCGACCTGCTCGTGCGGCGCACCAACGACAACCCGGTGTTCTACGTGCAGTACGCCCACGCCCGCACCTGCGGCGTCAGCCGGCTCGCCGGCGAGGACGGCATCCGCACGGCCGACGGCTTCGACCCCGCGGTGCTCACCCACGAGACCGAGTCCGCGCTGCTGGCCACGCTCGGGCAGTTCCCCTCCGTGGTCGCCACCGCGGCCGAGCTGCGCGAGCCGCACCGGGTCGCCCGGTACCTCGAGACGCTGGCCGGTACCTACCACCGCTGGTACGACGCCTGCCGGGTGCGCCCGCAGTCCGCCGACGAGGCGATCACCGACCTGCACCGCACCCGGCTCTGGCTCAACGAGGCGACCCGCACGGTGCTCGCCCGCGGGCTCGACCTGCTGGGCGTCAGCGCGCCGGAGCGCATGTGAGGGCCCACGAGGCGGGGGCCCTGCACGCCGACGGCTACCTCGGGCCGTCCTGGCTGCGCGCCCCGGCCGACGTCAACGCCCTGCTGCCGCAGCTGTGGTCCGAGGGCGTCCGTCGCGAGGCCGGCGGCGAGCTGTCGGTGGCCGGTCTCGACGTCGCGTCGCTGGCGGCCGAGCACGGCACGCCCGCCTACGTCGTCGACGAGGCGGACTTCCGGGCGCGGGCCCGGGCGTTCCGCACCGCGTTCGACGACGCCTTCCGCCCGCTGTGCGGCGGCGCCGACGTCTACTACGCCGGCAAGGCGTTCCTCTGCACCGAGGTCGCCCGCTGGATCGCCGACGAGGGGCTGAGCCTCGACACCTGCAGCGGCGGCGAGCTCGCCGTCGCCCTGCGCGCCGGCGTGCCCCGTGAGCGCATCGGCCTGCACGGCAACAACAAGAGCGACGCCGAGCTGGCCCGTGCGCTCGAGGCCGGCATCGGCCGGATCGTCGTCGACTCGCTCGGCGAGATCGACCGGCTCGCCGACGCCGCCGCGGCGCGCGGCCTCCGGGCGCCGGTGCTGCTGCGGGTGACCGTCGGCGTCGAGGCGCACACGCACTCCTACATCGCGACCGCCCACGAGGACCAGAAGTTCGGGCTGTCGCTGTCGGAGGGCGTGGCGGCCGAGGCCGTGCGGCGGGTGCTGGCGCGTCCCGAGCTCGAGCTGCGCGGCCTGCACTCGCACATCGGCTCGCAGATCTTCGACGTGCAGGGCTTCGAGGTCGCCGCCCGGCGGGTGCTGCGGCTGCACGCCGCGGTGGCCCGCGACCACGGCGTCGTGCTGCCCGAGCTCGACGTCGGCGGCGGCTTCGGCATCGCCTACACGACCCAGCACGACCCGCTGCCCCCGGCCGAGCTGGCCGCCGGCATGGCCGAGATCATCGGCACCGAGTGCGCCGAGCTTGGCGTCGACGTGCCGCGCATCTCGGCCGAGCCGGGGCGGGCCATCGCCGGGCCGAGCACCTTCACGCTGTACCGCGTCGGCACCACGAAGGACGTCGCGCTCGACGGCGGCGGCACCCGGCGCTACGTGGCGGTCGACGGCGGCATGAGCGACAACATCCGCACCGCCCTGTACGACGCGGACTACTCGGCGACGCTCGCCGGCCGCGCCTCGGCCGCCGCGCCGGTGCTGTCGCGCGTGGTCGGCAAGCACTGCGAGAGCGGCGACGTCGTGGTCAAGGACGAGTTCCTGCCGGGCGACACCGGGCCCGGCGACCTGCTGGCGGTGCCCGGTACGGGCGCCTACTGCCGCAGCATGGCCAGCCAGTACAACCACGTGCCGCGCCCGCCGGTGCTGGCGGTCCGCGACGGCGAGGCGCGCGTGCTGCTGCGCCGCGAGACCGAGGACGACCTGCTCGCCCTCGACGTCGGGTAGCCGGCCGGCCGCCCGCGCCGGGGGCACCCGTCCGGATCATGGAAGGCTGACCCGCGAGGCGCCCGCCCACCGGGATGATGTCCGGCGGCCGGCACGCCCGACCGCACGACCCGCACGACCCGCACGACCCGCGACCCGACCAGGAGGACCCGTGCAGCCCACCGACCCGACCGGGCCGCCGCTGCGCGTCGCGCTGCTCGGCTGCGGCACGGTGGGCACCCAGGTCGCCCGGCTGCTCGTCGAAGAGGCCGACGAGCTCACCGCCCGCGTCGGCCGCCGGCTCGAGGTCGTGGGCGTCGCGGTGCGCCGGCTCGGACGCGACCGCTCGGCCACCCGGCTGCCGGACGAGCTGTTCACCACCGACGCCGACGAGCTGGTCACCCGCGCCGACGTCGTCGTCGAGCTCATCGGCGGCATCGAGCCGGCGCGCTCGCTGCTGCTGCGCGCGGTCGAGCACGGCGCGTCGGTGGTCACCGGCAACAAGGCGCTGCTCGCCGACGACGGCCCGACCCTGTTCGAGGCGGCCGAGGCGCACGGCGTCGACCTCTACTTCGAGGCGGCGGTCGCGGCGGCCATCCCGCTGGTGCGGCCGCTGCGCGAGTCGCTCGCCGGCGACCGCGTGCACCGCGTGCTCGGCATCGTGAACGGCACCACCAACTACGTGCTCGACCAGATGGACGTCACCGGGGCCGGCTTCGCCGAGGCGGTCGAGCAGGCGCAGGAGCTCGGGTACGCCGAGGCCGACCCCACCGCCGACGTCGACGGCTTCGACGCGGCGGCCAAGGCCGCGATCCTCGCCTCGCTCGCCTTCCACACCCGGGTGCCGGCGTCCGCGGTCTACCGCGAGGGCATCTCCGAGGTCACGGCGGCCGACATCGCCGCCGCCCGCGAGATGGACGCCGTCGTGAAGCTGCTGGCGATCTGCGAGCGGGTCGTCGACGACGACGGCACCGAGGGCGTCTCGGTGCGGGTGCACCCGGCGATGATCCCGCGGCGGCACCCGCTGGGCGGCGTCCGCGAGGCCTTCAACGCCGTGTTCGTCGAGGCGCAGTCCGCCGGCGGGCTGATGTTCTACGGCCGTGGCGCCGGCGGCGAGCCGACCGCGAGCGCGGTGCTCGGCGACGTCGTCGCGGTGGCCAGGCACCGGGTGCTCGGCGGTCGCGGACCGGGGGAGTCCGCCTACGCCGACCTGCCGGTGCTGCCGATGGGCCGCACCCGCACCAGGTACCACGTCAGCCTCGACGTGGCCGACCGGCCGGGCGTGCTCGCGGCGGTCGCGCAGGTGTTCGCACGGCACGAGGTGTCGATCGAGACGGTCCGGCAGCAGCTCGTGCCCGGCCCGGACGGCGAGCGGTCGCGCGCGGCCCTCGTCGTGGTGACGCACCAGGCCAGCGACGCGGCGCTCTCGGCGACCGTCGAGGCGCTCGCGGACCTCGACGTCGTCGAGGCCGTGGCATCCGTCATGCGGGTCGAGGGGGAGTAGCGGTGGCGCACCAGTGGCGAGGCGTGATCGAGGAGTACCGCGACCGCCTGCCGGTCGACGACCGCACGCCGGTCGTGACGCTCGGCGAGGGCGGCACCCCGCTGGTGCGCGCCCGGCACCTGTCGTCGCTGACCGGCTGCGAGGTGTGGCTGAAGGTCGAGGGCATGAACCCGACCGGGTCGTTCAAGGACCGCGGCATGACCATGGCCATCTCGGCCGCCGCGCAGCGCGGCGCGAAGGCGGTCATCTGCGCCAGCACGGGCAACACCTCGGCGTCGGCCGCGGCCTACGCGGTGGCGGCGGGCATGACCTGCGGCGTGCTGGTGCCGGACGGCAAGATCGCCCTCGGCAAGCTGAGCCAGGCCATCGCGCACGGTGCGACGCTGCTGCAGGTCGACGGCAACTTCGACGACTGCCTGACGGTCGCCCGCAAGCTCGCCGAGGCCTACCCCGTCGAGCTCGTGAACTCGGTCAACCCCGCTCGCATCGAGGGGCAGAAGACGGCGGCGTTCGAGGTCGTCGACGCCCTCGGCGACGCCCCGGACGTGCACTGCCTGCCGGTGGGCAACGCGGGCAACGTCACGGCGTACTGGAAGGGTTACCGCGAGTACGCGGTCGATGCCGCGCGACCGGGCCCGGCCACGCGGACCCCGCGCATGTGGGGCTTCCAGGCGGCCGGCGCCGCGCCGCTCGTGCTGGGCCACCCCGTCGACGAGCCGGAGACCGTGGCGACGGCCATCCGCATCGGCAACCCCGCGTCGTGGAAGCAGGCCGAGGCCGCCCGCGACGACAGCGGCGGCCGCATCGAGGCGGTCGACGACGGCCAGATCCTCGCGGCGCACCGCTTCCTGTCGAGCAAGGAGGGCGTCTTCGTCGAGCCCGCGTCCGCGGCGGGCGTCGCGGGCCTGCTGCAGGTGCACCGGGCCGGCGGCGTCGAGCCGGGCCAGCGCATCGTGGTCACGGTGACCGGGCACGGCCTGAAGGACCCCCAGTGGGCGCTGCGCACCGTCGACGGTGCCGACATCGAGCCGGTGCGGGTGCCGGCAGACGCCGTGACCGTGGCGCGCGCACTCGGTCTCGAGGGGTGAGCGGGCAGCCGGTGGTCCGCGTCGGCGGCAGCGCCCGCGTGCTGGTGCCCGCCACCAGCGCGAACCTCGGCCCCGGCTTCGACAGCCTGGGGCTGGCGCTCGACCTGCACGACGACGTCCGCGCCACCGTGGTCGACGGCCCGACCCGGGTCGTCGCCGAGGGCGAGGGCGGCGACGAGGTACCGGACGGCGACGAGCACCTGGTGGTGCGCGCGCTGCGCCGAGCCCTCGACGCGGTCGGCGCCGAGCAGCCGGTGGGGCTGCACCTGGTGTGCCGCAACGCGATCCCGCACGGGCGTGGCCTCGGCTCCTCGGCCGCGGCGGTCGTCGCGGGCGTCGAGCTGGCCCGCGGCCTGCTGCCGGGTGCGTCGGCGGCCGAGCTCGACGACGACCTGGCCCTGCGCGTGGCGACCTCGCTCGAGGGGCACCCCGACAACGCCGCGGACGCGCTGCTCGGCGGGGGCACCGTGGCCTGGACCGACGAGCACGGGCCGCACGCGGTGCGCGTCGAGCCGCACCCCGAGCTGACGGCCCTCGCCGCCGTGCCGACGTCGCGGCTGGCCACCCACCACGCCCGCTCGGTGCTGCCGGCCAGCGTCAGCCACGAGGACGCGGCCGCGAACGTCGCCCGCACCGCGGTGCTGGTCGAGGCGCTGCGCGCCCGGCCGGACCTGCTGCTCGCAGGCACCGACGACCGGCTGCACCAGCGCCAGCGCGCCGCCGCGATGCCGGCGACGCTCGGTCTGGTGCACGCCCTTCGTGCGCAGGGTGCCGCGGCCGTGGTGTCGGGCGCCGGCCCGACCGTGCTCGTGCTCACGACGACCGACCGGCTCGACGCCGACCGCGCCGTCGCCCAGCGTGCCGTCGCCGGCGCCGAGGGTGACTGGCGCCTCCTGCACCTCGCCGTGCACCGCCAGGGTGTCGTGCGGGTGGCCGACCCGCCGACGCGCTGACCCGGACGGCGGAACACGCCGGGCGCCCGTCGGTGTTATGGTGATCGAGCGCAGCAGGTCTCGATCCGTGCAGGTGGGTCGAGCGCCGCGCAGTCACTCCCTCCCCTCGTAGGGGCGAGCTCGGCTCGCCCGGTCCGGTGGGACGCGGTACCGACGACTCCGTCCATCTCCGGCGCGGTCCGTCGAACCCGCAGGGTGACAACCCGTTCCCAGGCACCCCGCCGGGAGCGGATGGACGCCGCGGGGCACCAGGCCCGGCGCGGCGACGAGGGGAAGAGGAACACTTGACCGAGACCACTGAGCGTCCTGTCGTGCCGGCTTCCGGCGACGAGGGCGCGACCCGCGGTGGTGGGCTGGCGAGCAAGAAGCTCGCCGAGCTGCAGGCGATCGCCTCCGGGCTCGGCATCCGCGGCACCGGCCGCATGCGCAAGAGCGACCTGATCGCCGCCATCGGCTCGAACGGCTCGAACGGCTCGAACGGCTCGAACGGCTCGAACGGCTCGGCCCGCACGTCGGGCGGCACCGGTGGCGACACCGCCGCCACCAGCACCTCCGGCTCCGCCAGCACCTCCGGCACCGAGCGCGAGGCCGCCCGGGACGCCGTCCGCGAGGCCGTCCGCGAGGCGCTGCCCGTGCAGCAGCCGACCGCCGACCGCCAGGCGGCGCAGCAGGAGCAGCTGCCGCAGGGCGAGCCCGCGCAGGAGCGCCCGGCGCAGCGCGACGACCGCTCCGATCGGCCCGACCGCACCAGCCGTCAGGACCGTCAGCGCGGCGAGCGTCAGGACCGCCAGCAGGGCGAGCGCCAGCAGGGCGAGCGCCAGGACGGCGACCGCCAGGACCGTCAGCAGGGTGACCGCCAGCAGGGTGACCGTCAGCAGGGTGGCGAGCGCCAGGACCGCCAGCGCCCGGACCGCCAGCGTGGCGACCGGAACGACCGGGGCGAGCGCACCGACCGCACCGACCGGGCCGAGCGCACCGACCGGAACGACCGCACCGACCGCACCGACCGCACCGACCGCACCGACCGCACCGACCGGAACGACCGGAACGACCGGAACAACGGCGCGTACGACGACGACGAGGAGGGCGGCGGCCGGCGCCGTCGCTCGCGCTACCGCGACCGCAAGCGCCGCGGTGGTCGCGACGAGCAGGGTGCGCCGATCAGCGAGCGCGAGCCGGAGGTCGGCGACGACGACGTGCTGCTGCCCGTCGCCGGCATCGTCGACGTGCTCGACAGCTACGCGTTCGTGCGCACGTCCGGCTACCTGCCGGGCCCGAACGACGTCTACGTCTCGCTGCAGCAGGTGCGCCGCTACGGCCTGCGCAAGGGCGACGCGGTCACCGGCGCGGTGAAGCAGCCGCGCGACGGCGAGCCGCAGGGCAACCCGGCCAGCAACAAGGCGCGCGACAAGTTCAACGCCCTGGTGCGGCTCGACACGGTGAACGGCCAGACGCCCGACGAGGCGAAGCAGCGGGTCGAGTTCGGCAAGCTCACGCCGCTCTACCCGCAGGAGCGGCTGCGGCTCGAGACCGAGCCGGGCATCGCGACGACGCGGATCATCGACCTGGTCGCCCCGATCGGCAAGGGCCAGCGCGGCCTCATCGTCAGCCCGGCCAAGGCCGGCAAGACGCTGATCCTGCAGGCCATCGCCAACGCGATCAGCGTGAACAACCCCGAGGTCCACCTCATGGTCGTGCTCGTCGACGAGCGCCCCGAGGAGGTCACCGACATGCAGCGGGCGGTGAAGGGCGAGGTCATCGCCTCGACGTTCGACCGTCCCGCCAGCGACCACACCACCGTCGCCGAGCTGGCGATCGAGCGGGCCAAGCGCCTGGTCGAGATGGGTCACGACGTCGTCGTCCTGCTCGACTCGATCACCCGCCTCGGCCGCGCCTACAACCTGGCGGCCCCAGCCAGCGGCCGGATCATGTCCGGCGGTGTCGACTCGAGCGCGCTGTACCCGCCGAAGCGGTTCTTCGGCGCGGCGCGCAACATCGAGCACGGCGGCTCGCTGACGATCCTCGCCACGGCGCTGGTCGACACCGGCTCCAAGATGGACGAGGTCATCTTCGAGGAGTTCAAGGGCACCGGGAACATGGAGCTGCGGCTCGACCGGCGCCTGGCGGAGAAGCGCATCTTCCCGGCCGTCGACGTGAACCCCTCGGGCACGCGTCGCGAGGAGATCCTGCTCGGCCGCGAGGAGCTGGCGGTGAACTGGAAGCTGCGGCGGGTGCTCACGGCGCTCGACTCGCAGCAGGCCGTCGAGCTGCTGCTGTCGAAGCTGCGCGAGACGAAGTCGAACACCGAGTTCCTCATGCAGGTGCAGAAGACGACGCCGCTCACCGGCGGTCGCAGCGGCTCCGACGAGGACTGACCCACCGGCGGTGCGGGGCGCGGAATGCGCGCCCCGCACCCGCCGTTGAGAGCACTGGACACCGGGCCCGGCAGGGTCTGGCAGAATGGTCCGCTGGTTCCGGTTCACGTCCGAGGCAGCCGCCACGAGGCGACCCGGGGCCGATCACACGCTGAGGAGCGACCCAACCCATGCGCAAGGACATCCACCCCCAGTACGTCGAGACGCTGGTCACCTGCACCTGCGGCGCCCAGTTCACGACGCACAGCACCGCGACGTCCGGCAAGATCAACGCCGACGTCTGCAGCCAGTGCCACCCGTTCTACACGGGCAAGCAGAAGCTCATGGACACCGGCGGCCGCGTGGCCCGGTTCCAGGCGCGCTACGGCAAGCAGGGCTCGAAGGCCACGCCCAGCAACTAGCGCACCCGACTGCCGGCGTCCCCGATCGTGGGGACGCCGGCATCGTCGTCTCCGCAGGTCGAACGGACGAACGGGAGGTCGCACGTGCTGGACGCCGCGCAGGTGCTGGTCGAGGAGCACCACGAGCTGGAGGGGCGCCTCGCCGACCCCGCCGTGCACGCCGACCAGTCGCTGGCCCGCCGGCTCGGCCGCCGCTACGCCGAGCTGACGCCGGTGGTGCAGGCCGCGCAGGCGCTGCGGGCCGCCCGCGACGACCTCGAGACCGCGACCGAGCTCGCGCGCGACGACGCGTCGTTCCGCGAGGAGCTGCCGGCGCTGCGCGAGACCGCCGACGCCGCGGCCGAGAAGCTGCGCCGGCTGCTGGTGCCCCGCGACCCGGACGACGACCGCGACGTCATCCTCGAGGTCAAGGCCGGCGAGGGCGGCGAGGAGTCGGCGCTGTTCGCCGGCGACCTGCTGCGCATGTACCTGCGGTTCGCCGAGCAGCAGGGCTGGGCCACCGAGGTGCTCGACGCCACCGAGTCCGACCTCGGCGGGTACAAGGACGTGTCGGTGTCGGTGCGCGCGCGCGGCACGCCGGCCCCGGGCGAGGGCGTCTGGTCGCGGCTGAAGTTCGAGGGCGGCGTGCACCGCGTGCAGCGGGTGCCGGTGACCGAGTCGCAGGGCCGCATCCACACCTCCGCCGCCGGTGTGCTCGTGATGCCCGAGCCCGACGAGGAGGTCGAGCTGGTCATCGACCCCAACGACCTGCGCATCGACGTCTACCGCTCGTCGGGGCCCGGCGGGCAGAGCGTGAACACGACCGACTCCGCGGTGCGCATCACGCACCTGCCGACCGGCGTGGTCGCCTCGTGCCAGAACGAGAAGAGCCAGCTGCAGAACCGGGAGCAGGCGCTGCGCATCCTGCGGGCGCGGCTGCACGCGCTCGCGCAGGAGCAGGCGGCCGCCGAGGCGAGCGCCGCACGGCGCAGCCAGGTGCGCACCGTCGACCGCTCCGAGCGGATCCGCACGTACAACTACCCGGAGAACCGCATCTCCGACCACCGCACCGGCTACAAGTCGTACAACCTCGACGCCGTGCTCGACGGCGACCTCGGACCGGTCGTGCAGTCGGCGGTCGAGGCCGACGAGGCGGCGCGGATGGCCGACGTCGGCCAGGGCGCGTGAGCCTGCCCGCCACGCTGCGGGCCGCCGCGTCGCGCCTCGCGGACGCCGGGGTGCCGAGCCCGCGCCACGACGCCGAGGTGCTTGCGGCGTTCGTGCTCGGGGTGCCCCGCCCGCAGGTCGCCCTGGCAGCGGCCCGCGGCGACGTGCTCGAGCTGGGTGAGCGCTTCGAGGCGCTGGTCGACGAGCGCGCCCGGCGCGTGCCGCTGCAGCACCTGACCGGCACGGCCCCCTTCCGCGACCTCGTGCTGGCCGTCGGACCCGGCGTCTTCGTGCCCCGCCCCGAGACGGAGGTCGTCGCGCAGGCGGCCCTGGACGCGACGTCCGGCCTCGCGGAGCCGGTGGTGGTCGACCTCTGCACGGGCTCGGGTGCGATCGCCGCCGCGGTCGCCGTCGAGCGCCCGGGTGCCCGCGTGCACGCCGTCGAGCTGTCGCCCGAGGCGCACGCCTGGGCCGCCCAGAACCTCGCGGCGCTCGCACCCTCGGTCGAGCTGCGCCTCGGCGACGCGTCGTCCGCCTTCGCCGACCTCGACGGCACGGTCGACGTGGTGGTCAGCAACCCGCCGTACGTGCCGCCGGGCGCGGTGCCGCACGACCCCGAGGTGCGCGACCACGACCCCGAGGTGGCGCTGTACGGCGGGGGAGCGGACGGCCTCGCCGTGCCCCGGCTGGTGGTCGCCGCCGCGGCGCGCCTGCTGCGGCCCGGCGGAGCGGTCGTCGTCGAGCACGCCGACGTCCAGCAGGCGGCGCTGCTCGCCGTGCTGCAGGCCGGCCCGTGGCGCGACGCCGCCGGGCACGCCGACCTGACCGGCCGACCGCGCTACGTCACCGCCGTCCGCGCCTGACGGCTACGCCGCGGCGTCGAGCACCTCGCGCAGCCGCGCGGCGAACGCGTCGGGGTCGCCGCCGTAGCCGGTCGCCGGGTCGAGGAACCCGCCGTGGTGGCTGGGGAAGACCGTCGCCCGCCGGCCGAGCAGCTCGGCGGTCGCCTCGCTGGTGCGCCCGGTGAAGGTGCCGGCCGACTCGGCGCCGACCGCCACCACGACACGCGTCGCCGCGGCCTGCAGCGCCGGCGCGTCCGGCAGGTACGTCGTCACCGCCGCGCCGCGGTCCGACAGCAGCTCGTCGTCGCGCGCGCCGTCGTCGTCGCCCGGCATGCCGAACGCGCTCGGGTCGGGCACCGGCTGCCCGGCGAAGCGCTCGTCGAACGGGCCCTGCCACGCCGTCATCGCCAGGAAGGCGGCCATGCCGTGCCACCGCCCGCGCGCCAGGTAGGCCTCGCGAACCCGGAGCAGCGCGCGCTCCGCCTGCTCGGCGTCCGGCAGCACCCGCACCAGGGGCGGCTCGTGCGCGACCAGCGTCGACACCGCGTCGGGGTGCCGCTCCACGAGCGCCAGCGCCGTCACCGCCCCGCCACTGCTCGCGAACACCTCCACCGGGCCGTCGGCCACCGCACCGATCACGGCCAGCACGTCGCCCGCCTGCACCACCGGGTCCTGGGTCATCCGTCCGTCGTGCCGCCGGCTGCGTCCCAGACCTCGCGGGTCGTACGTCACCACGGTGCGCTCGCCGAACCGCGCGGCCAGCGCCCCGAAGCCCTCCGCCGTCATCGGCTGCCCGACCATCACCAGCGGCGGACGCCGGATGCTGCCGTCGCGAGCCGGGTGCACGTCGTAGGTGATCGTCGCGCCGTCGGTCTCGATGCTGTGCTCGCTCATGCCCGTTCGACCGGCCGCTCTCGGCGGACTCATCGGTGGTCTGTTTGGATGTCGCCCGTGACGCAGGGACGCAGACGATGAGGCGCTTCGACTGCCGCACCGACACCGGCCGCGACACCGGCACCCGGCAGGCGGCGGAGGCGGTGCAGCGCGGCGAGGTCGTCGTGCTGCCCACCGACACGGTGTACGGCGTGGGTGCCGACGCGTTCTCGCCGCAGGCGGTGCAGGCGGTGCTCGACGCCAAGGGCCGCGGGCGCGACATGCCGCCGCCGGTGCTGGTGCCGAACGCCCGCACCCTCGACGGGCTGGCGGTCGACCTGAGCGACGCCGCGCGCGAGCTGGTGTCGGCGTGCTGGCCGGGACCGCTGACGATCGTCTGCCGCGCGCAGCCGTCGCTGCACTGGGACCTCGGCGACACCGACGGCACGGTCGCGGTGCGGATGCCGCTGCACCGGGTGGCGCTGGCGCTGCTCGACCGCACGGGTCCGATGGCGGTGACCAGCGCCAACCGCACCGGGCAGCCGCCGGCGACGACGGTCGACGAGGCCGTCGAGCAGCTGGGGGAGGCCGTCGGGGTGTACCTCGACGGCGGCCCGAGCACGTCGTCCGTGGCCTCCACGATCGTCGACGTGACCGGGGCGGTGCCGCGGGTGCTGCGTGCCGGCCCGATCGGGCTCGACCGGCTGCGCGCCCTGGTGGGCGACGTCGAGGGCCCGGCCTGAACGGTCGGCACGACGCAGTAGCGTGTGCGCTGCGCTCGACCGACCTGGATCGGACCCGGCGCAGACCGCCCGACCCGATGACGACGCTGGAGCCGCGGCATGACCGACACCTTCTGGGGCCCTGACTTCGACGAGCTGGAGGCCGCCGACCCCGAGATCGCGGGCGTGCTGGTCTCCGAGCTCGACCGCCTGCGCAGCGGGCTGCAGCTCATCGCGAGCGAGAACCTCACGTCCCCGGCGGTGCTGGCCGCGCTCGGCTCGACGCTGAGCAACAAGTACGCCGAGGGCTACCCCGGACGCCGCTACTACGGCGGGTGCAGCGAGGTCGACAAGGCCGAGCAGATCGGCATCGAGCGGGCGAAGGAGCTCTTCGGCGCCGACCACGCGAACCTGCAGCCGCACAGCGGCGCCAGCGCGAACATCGCCGTCTACGGGGCGTTCCTGCAGCCCGGCGACACGGTGCTGGCGATGAGCCTGCCGCACGGCGGGCACCTGACCCACGGCACGAAGGTCTCGTTCAGCGGCAAGTGGTTCAACGCGGTCAGCTACGGCGTCGACCCGACGACGGAGGACATCGACTACGACCAGGTGCGCGAGCTGGCCCGCGAGCACCGGCCGAAGATGATCATCTGCGGCGGCTCGGCGATCCCGCGGCTCATCGACTTCGCCGCCTTCCGGCAGATCGCCGACGAGGTGGGCGCCGTCCTCATGGTCGACGCCGCGCACTTCATCGGCCTCGTCGCCGGCAAGGCGATCCCCAGCCCGGTGCCGTACGCCGACGTCGTCACCTTCACCACGCACAAGGTGCTGCGCGGCCCGCGCGGCGGCGCGCTGGTGTGCAGGGCCGAGCACGCGGCCAAGCTCGACAAGGCCGTCTTCCCGATGATGCAGGGCGGCCCGCTCATGCACTCCGTCGCCGCGAAGGCGGTCAACTTCAAGGAGTGCCTGCAGCCGGAGTACCAGGCCTACGCGCGCCAGGTCATCGAGAACAGCCAGGCCCTCGCGGCCGGGCTGGCCGAGCAGGGGATGCGCCCGGTCACCGGCGGCACCGACACCCACCTGTCGCTGCTCGACCTCACCGGCACCGGCGTCAGCGGCAAGGACGCCGAGGCCCGCTGCGACGCCGCCGGCATCGTGCTGAACAAGAACGCGATCCCGTTCGACCCGCAGCCGCCGAGCGTCGCGTCCGGCGTCCGGGTGGGCACGCCGTCGGTCACCACGCAGGGCATGGGCACCGAGCAGATGGCCACGATCGCCGAGCTCATCGGCCGGGCCGTGACCAAGGGCGACGCCGACCCCGAGGGGGCCGTCAGCCGCGACGTCCGGGCAGGCGTCGACGAGCTGGTCGGGGCCTTCCCGGCGTACCCGCGGGGCTGACCGGCCGCCGGCCGGGGTCGCCGCGTGCGCGAGTACCTCTTCGTCCTGCTCGTCGCCGCGGTGGTGACGTACACGCTGACGCCGCTGGTGCGCACGCTCGCCGTCCGCTTCGGCGCGCTGACCGCCGTGCGCGAGCGCGACGTGCACGCCGTGCCGACCCCGCGGCTGGGCGGCACGGCGATGTTCGTCGGGTTCGCCGCGGCGATCGCGGTCGCCTCGCAGCTGAAGTACCTCTCGCAGGTGGGTTCGAACCACGACCTGGTGGCGGTGCTGGTCGGCGGGGGACTGGTGTGCCTGCTCGGCGTGGTCGACGACGTCTGGGGGCTCGACCCGTTCACCAAGCTGGGCGGGCAGGTGCTGGCCGCCGGCATCATGGCCGCGCAGGGCGTGCAGCTGCTGTCGATCCCGCTGCCGGGCGCCGTGACGTACCTGCCGACGCCGGTGCTCGTCGTGCTGACCGTGGTGGTGGTCGTGACCACGATGAACGCGGTGAACTTCGTCGACGGCCTCGACGGGCTGGCCGCCGGCATCGTGGGCATCGCGGCGATCGCGTTCTTCGGGTACTCGTACTCGATCTCGAAGGACTTCGCGCCCAACGTGTTCTCCGTCGGGTCGCTGGTGGCCGCCGCGCTGGTCGGCTGCTGCCTGGGGTTCCTGCCGCACAACTTCAACCCGGCCAAGATCTTCATGGGCGACAGCGGGGCGATGCTGCTCGGCCTGCTGCTCTCGGCGTCCACGATCTCGCTCATCGGCAGCCTCGACCCGCAGTCGGTCGGCGACGAGCGGCAGCAGAACCTGCTCTACCTGTTCCCGCTGCTCATGCCGCTCGCCGTGCTGGTGGTGCCGCTGCTCGACCTCGTGCTGGCCGTCGTCCGCCGCACCCGGGCCGGCAAGAGCCCGTTCCACCCCGACGCCAAGCACCTGCACCACCAGCTGCTCGCGCTGGGCCACAGCCACGCCGGTGCTGTCGTCGTGCTCTACCTCTGGACGGCGGTGGTCGCGCTGGGCGCCGCCTCGTTCGCGCTGGTGCCGGCCCGCTACGCCGTGCTGGTCGTCGTCGGGCTGGGCCTGCTCGCGCTGACGACCACGCTCGCCGGGCCGCTCGCGCGGCGCGCGGGTCGACGCACGGCCACCCCGCGCATAGGGTCCTGACGCACGCAGTTGTGGCGATTCGGTGATGAGCGACGCTTGTGATAGCGTTCACAAGCGTTGGAGCACCGCCGTTGACCACCCCCGAGCCGCCGGAAGGCAGGCCCACGAGATGGCCGAGGACGACCGTCCCGCACCGCCGCCGAGCGGCGTCGCCGTGGCGCGCGAGGACGACACCGCGGCCCAGTTCGACCGCATGCTGCGCGGTTCGGCGCTGCCGACCCTCGCCGTCGGGGTGGCCGCCGTCGTCGTCTCGGCGTTCTGGGGTGCGAAGCCGGCCTGGTCGGCTGCGATCGGCGCCGCGCTGGTGCTCGTCTTCTTCTCACTCAGCCTGCTGGTGATGCGGGCGACCGCGCACCTCGAGCCGACCGTCGTGATGGCGGTGGTCCTCGGCGTCTACACCGCCAAGCTCGTCGTGCTGGGCGTCGCCCTGGTGCTGCTGTCCGGGGCGGACTGGCTCTCGGGTCAGGCGCTGGGCGTCACGATCGTGGTCTGCACGCTGGTCTGGCTCGCCTTCGAGATGCGGGCCTTCACCCGCATGCGGGTGCTCGTGCCGGGTGCTGCCGGGCCGGGTCAGGGGGCCGACGGTGGGCGTTGATAGCCTCAGGCGCGACATGACCGAGCGCTCCGCCGCATCGCAGCGACGGGTCGACAGCTGGCGCACGAGCGACCAGGGCTACAACGCCCTGGCGTACCTGCTGGCGGGCCCGCTGCTGTACGGCGGGCTGGGCTGGGTCGCCGACCACTTCCTGGGCACGGGCTTCCTGCTGCCCGTCGGGCTGGTGGCCGGCATGGGCCTGGCGGTCTACACCGTCTGGCTCCGGTACGGTACGCACGCAGACCGGTCGCCGGGCGCCGAGCAGGCAGCCCCGACCGACCGCCCCACCGCGTCGCCCACGGCCCCGGCCGCGACGCGCACGGGCACCACGCACGACTCGACCATCGCACCGTCCGGTGAGGAGCAGCTGTGAGCAGCATCGGGACCCTGGTGGTCGCCGCCGACGAGCAGTACGTCGCACCCTCGACGGCCGACTTCTGGCAGCCCCTGTTCGGCCACGGCGCGCTCGCCGTCACCCGCGGCTCGATCGTGCTGGTGCTCTCGGCCGCGCTGATCGCCTGGCTGCTGGTGGCCGGCACCAAGAAGCTCGCCGTCGTGCCCAGCCGCAAGCAGCTCGCGGTCGAGGGCGCCTACGGCCTGGTGCGCAACAGCGTGGCGCGCGACGTCATCGGGTCGAAGGAGTTCCTGAAGTACGTCCCGCTGCTGTTCTCGATGTTCTGCCTGATCCTGGTGAACAACCTCTTCGGCATCATCCCGCCGGTGCAGTTCCCGACGATGAGCCGCATCGCGTTCCCCGCGGTCCTCGCGATCATCGTCTGGGTCGTCTTCCACGTGATCGGCATCCGCCGCAAGGGCTTCGGTGGCTACTTCAAGTCGCTGGTGCCCGGCGGCCTCCCGGCCGGGATGGTCCCGCCGATCTTCCTGCTCGAGCTGATCACCGACCTGTTCACCCGGCCGGTCACGCTCGCGCTGCGACTGTTCGGCAACATGTTCGCCGGCCACCTGCTGCTGGTGCTGTTCATCACCGGCGGCGAGTACATGCTGATCCACGGCGGCATCGGGCTGAAGGTGACCGGCGTCGTGTCCTTCGTCATGGCCTTCGTGATGACGCTCTTCGAGCTGCTGGTCGAGTTCCTGCAGGCCTACATCTTCACGCTGCTCGCAGCCCTCTACATCGCCGGCGCCCTCGCCGACGAGCACTGACCGCACGCCCGCACCGCACGAACGCGGGGGCGACCGCCCACCGCGACGAACGAGAAGGAAGAGATCGACATGGAAGGCAACATCGCGATCCTCGGCTACGGCCTCTCGGCCATCGGCCCCGGCATCGGCGTCGGCCTGATCTTCGCCGCGTACATCAACGGCGTCGCGCGCCAGCCCGAGGCCCGCGGCATGCTCCAGCCGATCGCGTTCCTCGGCTTCGCGCTCGCCGAGGCGCTGGCCATCTTCGGTCTGGCGCTCGCGTTCGTCTTCCGCTGACAGACCACGCCCAGACCGCACCGAACTGACAGGAGAGAGTCGTGCACCTCACGACGCGGATCCTCGCGGCGGCCGAAGAAGGCCAGGCCACGGGCTGGGGCAGCAAGGCCCCGATCATCCCGCACCCGGGCGAGCTGATCTTCGGCATCATCGCGATCGCGATCCTCTACTTCGTGGTGAAGTCGAAGGTCGTCCCGCGCCTCGAGGCCATGTACGCCGAGCGCACTGCTGCCATCGAGGGGCAGATCGAGCAGGCTGACAAGGCGCAGGCCGAGGCCCAGCAGGCGCTCGAGCAGTACCGCGCGCAGCTGGCCGAGTCCCGCGAGGAGGCGAGCCGCATCCGCGAGGAGGCGCGCGCCGAGGGTGCGCAGATCCTGGCCGAGCTGCGGGAGAAGGCGCAGTCCGACTCGGCGCGGCTGATCGAGCAGGCCCACACGCAGATCGCCGCCGAGCGCCAGCAGGCGCTGGTGACGCTGCGGGCCGAGGTCGGCACGCTGGCCACCCAGCTCGCGTCGAAGGTCGTCGGCGAGTCGCTCGAGGACGAGGCGCGTCAGCGTCGCACCGTCGAGCGGTTCCTCGCCGAGCTCGAGGCGGGCGAGGTCGAGGTCCAGCGACCGGCTGCCGCCGGCAGCACCGCCGTGGGCGTCGGCGGGGACGCCTGATGCAGGGAGCCAGCCGTGGCTCGCTCGCCTCGGCCCGGGAGCGCCTCCGGGCGCTCCTGGCCGGGACGGGCAGCGACCACGCGGCCGTCGCCGACGGGCTGTTCGCCGTCGCCGACCTGCTCGACGCCAACGTCTCGCTCCGGCGGGCGCTGACCGACCCGTCGTCCGAGGGCGAGCAGAAGGCGTCGATCGTGCAGCGGCTGCTGTCGGGCAAGGTGCCGTCCGAGGTCGTCGACCTCGTGGCGGGGCTGGTGCGCGACCGCTGGGCGCGCACCCGCGACCTGCCTGACGCCATCGACACCCTGGGCGCCGACACGGTGCTCTCGGACGCCGAGGCGACCGGCCGGCTCGACGCCGTCGAGGACGAGCTGTTCCGCTTCCGCCGCACGGTGACCGGTGACGGCGAGCTCGGCTCGGTGTTCTCCGACCGCCGCGTCGGCGGCGACCGCAAGGCCGAGCTGGTCACCCGGCTCCTCGAGGGCAAGGTGGCGCCGCAGACGCTGCGCCTCGTGCGTCAGGCCGTGCTCTCGCCCCGCGGGCAGCGGTTCGACCTCGTGCTCGAGCAGTACGGCGAGCTGGCGGCCGAGCGGCGCGAGCAGCTCGTCGCCCGGGTGATCGTCCCGATCCCGCTGGAGGAGGCGCACCGCGAGCGGCTCGCCGCCGCGCTCCGCCGGCAGTTCGGCAAGCCGGTCCAGCTGCAGGTCGACGTCGACCCCGCCGTCGTCGGCGGCGTCCGGGTCGAGATCGGCGACCAGGTGCTCGACGGCACCGTCCAGCGCAGGCTGGACGACGTGCGGCAGCGCTTCACCCGCTGACCGCCTGCACCATCACAGACTCAGTTCACGCACGACGACAGCGAAGAGAAGGCAGGAAGCCATGACGGAGCTCACGATCCGTCCGGACGAGATCCGGGCCGCACTGGACAGCTTCGTGCAGTCCTACGAGCCGGGTGCCGCCACGCGCGAGGAGGTCGGCCGCGTCGCCGAGGCCGGCGACGGCATCGCCCGCGTCGAGGGCCTGCCCTCGGTCATGGCGAACGAGCTGCTCCGCTTCGAGGACGGCACGCTGGGCCTCGCGCTCAACCTCGACGTCCGCGAGATCGGCGTCGTCGTGCTCGGCGAGTTCGCCGGCATCGACGAGGACCAGGAGGTGCACCGCACCGGCGAGATCCTCTCCGTGCCGGTCGGCGACAACTTCCTCGGCCGCGTGGTCGACCCGCTCGGCACCCCGATCGACGGCCTCGGCGAGATCGAGAGCACCGAGCGCCGCGCGCTCGAGCTGCAGGCCCCCTCGGTGGTCATGCGCAAGTCGGTGCACGAGCCGCTGCAGACCGGCATCAAGGCCATCGACGCCATGACGCCGATCGGCCGCGGTCAGCGCCAGCTGATCATCGGCGACCGCCAGACCGGCAAGAGCGCGGTCGCGATCGACACGATCATCAACCAGAAGCAGTTCTGGGAGACCGGCGACCCGAAGCAGCAGGTGCGCTGCATCTACGTCGCGATCGGCCAGAAGGGCTCGACGATCGCCGGCATCCGCGGCGCACTCGAGGAGGCCGGCGCGCTCGAGTACACGACCATCGTCGCCTCCCCGGCGTCCGACCCGGCCGGCTTCAAGTACCTCGCGCCCTACACCGGCTCGGCCATCGGCCAGCACTGGATGTACGAGGGCAAGCACGTCCTCATCGTGTTCGACGACCTGAGCAAGCAGGCCGAGGCCTACCGCGCCGTGTCGCTGCTGCTGCGCCGTCCGCCGGGCCGCGAGGCCTACCCGGGCGACGTCTTCTACCTGCACTCGCGGCTGCTCGAGCGCTGCGCGAAGCTCAGCGACGAGCTGGGCGGTGGCTCGATGACCGGCCTGCCGCTCATCGAGACGAAGGCCAACGACGTCTCGGCCTACATCCCGACGAACGTCATCTCGATCACCGACGGGCAGATCTTCCTCGAGTCCGACCTGTTCAACGCCAACCAGCGCCCGGCGGTCAACGTCGGCGTCTCGGTGTCGCGGGTCGGCGGCGCGGCGCAGACCAAGGCGATGAAGGCGGTCTCCGGCCGACTGAAGATCGACCTGGCGCAGTACCGCGCGCTGGAGGCGTTCGCGCTGTTCGCGTCCGACCTCGACGCCGCCTCGCGCCAGCAGCTGTCCCGCGGTCAGCGCCTCATGGAGCTGCTCAAGCAGGGTCAGTACTCGCCGTACCCCGTCGAGGACCAGGTCGTCTCGGTGTGGCTGGGCACCACCGGCCAGCTCGACGACATCGCCGTCGAGGACGTCCGCAAGTTCGAGCGCGACCTGCTCGACCACCTGCGCCGCAACAGCGACGTGCTGACGACGATCCGCGAGACCGGCAAGTTCGAGGACAGCACCGCCGACAAGCTGAAGTCCGAGACGGACGCCTTCAAGCGCACGTTCCAGACCAGCGACCAGGCGCGCGTCGAGGCCGGTCACGAGGAGGCGGCCGCCCTGGACGCCGGGGACGTCGACCAGGAGCAGATCGTCCGGCAGAAGCGCTGACATGGGCGCGCAGCAGCGGGTCTACCGCAACCGGATCGGCTCGACGACGGCGCTGAAGAAGATCTTCAGCGCGCAGGAGCTCATCGCCACCTCGCGCATCAGCAAGGCGCGAGCGGCGGTGGCGGCGTCGTCGCCGTACGCCCGGGCGATCACCCGGGCGGTCTCGGCCGTGGCCACCTTCTCGCACACCGAGCACCCGCTCATCACCGAGAAGAGCGACGTCAAGCGCGCTGCCGTCCTGATCGTCACCAGCGACCGGGGCATGGCCGGGGCGTACTCCGCCAACGCGCTGCGCGCCGGCGAGCGGCTCACCGAGCACCTGCGCGAGCGCGGCGTCGAGGCGGTGCCGTACGTCGTGGGCCGCAAGGGCGTCGCCTTCTACCGGTTCCGCCGGCGCGACATCGAGCAGGAGTGGACCGGCTTCAGCGAGGCGCCGCAGTACAGCGACGCGAAGGCGGTCGGCGACGTGCTCGTCGACGCGTTCCTGAAGGGGTCCGAGGGTGGCGGCGTCGACGAGATCCACGTGGTCTACACGCGGTTCGTCAACATGGTCACCCAGGAGCCGGACGTCATCCGGCTGCTGCCGCTCGAGGTCGTGGAGGGCGAGGAGAAGCCCGCCGCCGACGACGTGCTGCCGCTGTACGAGTTCGAGCCGAACGCCGAGTCGGTGTTCGACGCGCTGCTGCCGCGCTACATCGGCAGCCGCATCTTCAACTGCTTCCTGCAGGCAGCCGCCAGCGAGCACGCCGCCCGCCAGCGCCAGATGAAGGCCGCGGCCGACAACGCCGAGGACCTCATCCGCCTGTACACCCGGCTGGCCAACCAGGCCCGTCAGGCAGAGATCACCCAGGAGATCAGCGAGATCGTCGGCGGAGCCGACGCGCTGGCCTCCGCCGGAGCCGAGAGCTGAGAGAAGGAACGCCATGACCGCCACCACGACCGAGGCGCCCGCCACGGGCACCCACGGCACCGGCCGGATCGCCCGGGTGATCGGCCCCGTCGTCGACATCGAGTTCCCGGCCGGCCAGCTGCCCGACATCTACAACGCGCTCGAGATCGACTACGAGCTCCAGGGCGAGCAGCTCACCCTCGTGCTCGAGGTCGCGCTGCACATCGGCGACAACATGGTGCGCGCCATCGCCATGAAGCCGACCGACGGCCTCGTGCGCGGCGCGTCCGTGCGCAACACCGGCGAGGGCATCTCGGTGCCGGTCGGCGACCAGACGCTCGGGCACGTGTTCAACGCGACCGGCCAGGTGCTGAACCTCGAGCCCGACGAGAAGTGGGAGGTCACCGAGCGGTGGCCGATCCACCGCAAGGCGCCGGCCTTCGACCAGCTCGAGTCGAAGACCGAGATGTTCCAGACCGGCATCAAGGTCATCGACCTGCTCACCCCGTACGTGCAGGGCGGCAAGATCGGCCTGTTCGGCGGTGCGGGCGTCGGCAAGACCGTCCTCATCCAGGAGATGATCGCCCGCGTCGCCCGCGACCACGGTGGCGTGTCGGTGTTCGCCGGCGTCGGCGAGCGCACCCGCGAGGGCAACGACCTCATCGCGGAGATGGACGAGGCCGGCGTGCTCGGCCAGACCGCGCTGGTCTTCGGCCAGATGGACGAGCCGCCGGGCACCCGGCTGCGCGTGGCGCTCTCGGCGCTGACGATGGCGGAGTACTTCCGCGACGTGCAGAACCAGGACGTGCTGCTGTTCATCGACAACATCTTCCGGTTCACGCAGGCCGGTTCCGAGGTGTCGACGCTGCTCGGCCGCATGCCGTCCGCCGTGGGCTACCAGCCCACGCTGGCCGACGAGATGGGCGTGCTGCAGGAGCGCATCACCTCGACCCGCGGTCACTCGATCACCTCGCTGCAGGCGATCTACGTGCCGGCCGACGACTACACCGACCCGGCGCCGGCGACCACGTTCGCGCACCTCGACGCCACGACGGAGCTGTCGCGCGACATCGCCTCGCTCGGCATCTACCCGGCGGTCGACCCGCTGACGTCGACCAGCCGCATCCTCGACCCGCGGTACATCTCGCAGGCGCACTACGACACCGCGGTCCGCGTGAAGCAGATCCTGCAGCGCAACAAGGAGCTGCAGGACATCATCGCGATCCTCGGCATCGACGAGCTGTCGGAGGAGGACAAGACGCTCGTGAACCGCGCGCGTCGCATCCAGCGCTTCCTCTCGCAGAACACCTACGTCGCCAAGCAGTTCACCGGCATCGAGGGCTCGACCGTGCCGGTCGACGAGACGATCGACGCCTTCACGAAGATCTGCGACGGCGACTACGACCACGTCGCCGAGCAGGCGTTCTTCATGTGCGGTGGTCTCGACGACGTCGAGGCGAACTGGGAGCGCATCCAGAAGTCGCTCTGATCCTGCACGCACCGGAGCCCGGTCGACCCCAGCGGTCGGCCGGGCTCCTGCGTTCCCGGACCTGCATGCATCATGCTGGACGCATATAACGTTGTGCTGATATACAAGTCTCGTGGACGTGTTCGAGGCGGTGAGCGACCCTGGCCGGCGGATGGTGCTCGAGCTGCTGGCTGCCGGGGAGCGCCCGGCCGGTGACGCCGTGGCGCTGCTGGGAGAGCGGCTCGGTCTGAGCCAGCCGGCGGTCTCGCGGCACCTGCGGGTGCTGCGCGAGACCGGGCTGGTGACGACGAGGACCGATGGCGCCCGCCGGGTCTACGCCCTGGTGCCGGGCGCGCTCGACGGGGTGCGGGGCTGGCTCGACGCGGTCACGCAGCCGGACCACGGCGCCTGGGAGCAGCGGCTCGACGCGCTGGAGACCGAGGTCGCCCGGCGTCGACGGAGCAGCGGTGCGCGCACCGGTGCCGGTGGCGGCGCTGGCGGCCGTGCCGGCGGCGGCGACCGCGCCGGGCGTGCACGAGCGGACCGGGCGGTGGGTGGTGCCTGAGCTGTGGCGCGCGGGCCGGGCCACCGGGGTGCGGCTCGAGCGGCGGTTCGCCGCCACGCCGACGGAGCTCTGGGCGTGCGTGGCCGACGGCGCGGCGATCGGCCGGTGGCTGGGCGCCGACCCCGGGGACGTCGAGGTGCTGCGGGCCGAACCGCCCTCGCTGGTCGAGGCGCTGTGGGCGCAGGGCGCGCTGACCTGCGTGCTGCACCTGCGCGTGCTGGCAGACGGCGGCGGGTCGCGTCTGCAGGTCGAGCAGCTCGTCGTGCCGGACGCGCGCGCCGCGGCGCTGCGGTGGCAGGCGGCCCTCGACCGGCTGGACCGTGCGTCGTCGGCGGCCGCCTGCCCCGTGCGCGAGGTCGCGCCGAGCGACGCGCAGCAGGCCGGTCGGCACCGTGCCGGCCCGCGCGACGACGACCCGACGGCGACCGGTGCCGACGTCCACGGCGGCGGGTCGACGGCGGCGCCGCACGCGGACTGGTGGGCCCGACCGGCCCGCCCGGACGAGCGGTTCGGCCTCGTCCACGGCGACCTGGTGTCGATCGAGCGACGCGTCCCGGCGGCGCCGCTGCTGGTGTGGCGGGCGCTGACCACCGCCGACGGGCTGGCCGGGTGGTTCGGCGTCGTCACCGGCCGGCTGCGGGACGGTGGCCGCTGGCAGGTCGCCTACGACGACGGTCACGCGCACGGCGCCGTGCGCCGGTGTCGCCCGGGCGAGCTGCTCGAGACGACGTACGGCTTCGGACCGCTCATCGGTCCGGACGACGCGGACGACGCGGCCGACGGCGACGACCTCGGCGAGGACCTCGGCGACCGGGACGACCCGGACGACGCGCGGTCGCACCAGGTGCGGGTGCAGCTCGCGGCCGACCCCGACGGCAGCGGCGCCACGCTCCTGCGCCTCGAGCACCGGGTGCCGCACGGCACCGGCGACGGCCTGCGGGCGGGGCTGGCCGCGGGCTGGTGGGCGCACCTGCGGGGCCTGGCGGACGCGCTGGCGGGGGAGCCCGGGGCACCGCACTGGGCCGACGACCTCCGCGTCGCGTCGCTCGTGCACCAGGCCGTCGACGACGCGGGGCAACCGACCGGGTCCATCGAGCCGGGGCCCTCGAGCGCCCCGTGAGCCAGGTCGGGTCGCGCCGTCCGGGGCCGGTGCGACAGGCGCTGCGGCGGGTCCGACGCCGGTGTCAGAGGCGGTCCTCCGCACTCCGTGCACCGGGTAGGATCGAACGGACACGCCGTCGACGAAGGGAACCGCCGTGGCGCTAGCCGTGGAGCTCGTGGCCGCCGACCGCCGGGTGTGGGACGGTGACGCCTCGCGCGTCGTGGCCCGCACCACCGACGGCGAGATCGGCATCCTGCCCGGGCACGCCCCGCTGCTCGGGGTGCTCGTCGAGGGCGAGATCCGCATCAGCGGCGAGGGCGCCGACGTCGTCGCGACGATCGACGGCGGGTTCCTCTCCGTCGACCACGACCGGGTCACCATCGTCGCCGAGACGGCTCGGGTCGGCGCCGGCAGCGAGAACTGAGCCGAGCCGTGCACGACCTCCTCGTCCCGCTGGAGGTCGTCGGCGCGCTCGCGCTGCTGCTCGTCCTGGCGATGGCCTTCGTGGCCTCGCGCCGTCGGTGGTTGCGGCACGCGCCCGGCACGTTCGACTGCTCGCTGCGCACCACCACCGAGAGCCAGCTCGGCAAGGGCTGGCAGCTCGGCGTCGCCCGCTACGAGCAGGACCGCATCGCCTGGTACCGCGTGTTCGACGTGTCGCCGCGCCCCCGTCGGGTGCTGCAGCGCCCGACGCTCATGGTGCAGCAGCGGCGGCTGCCGTCCGGGCCCGAGGCCTTCGCGGTGATGCCCGGATCGGTGATCCTGCGATGTCGTGACGACGCCCGGGTCATCGAGCTCGCCATGAGCGACCAGTCCTCCACCGGCTTCGCGTCGTGGCTCGAGGCCGCGCCGCCCGGTCAGAACGTCAGCGTCGCCTGACCCGAGGTCTCACGCCTCGGGCTGGGCCTCGGGCCGGGCCTCGCGCCCGCCGCCGGGCTGCCACAGCACGTCGCCGCCACGGCCGTGGTTCGCGTACCGCCCCAGCACGAACAGCAGGTCCGACAGCCGGTTCAGGTACCGGGCGGTGAGCGGGTTCACGCCGCCGTCCTCGCCGTCGCCGTACGCCGCCAGGGCCGCCCAGGTCGACCGCTCGGCGCGCCGGGCCACGGTGCGCGCCACGTGCAGGTACGCCGACCCGGGGGTGCCGCCGGCCAGCACGAACGAGCGCAGCGTCGGCAGGTCGGCGCCGAACGCGTCGCAGGCCGCCTCCAGCTCGTCGACCCATGCTGCCTGCACTCGCAGCGGCGGGTGCTCGGGGTTCGCGGCGAGCGGCGTGCACAGGTCGGCGCCGACGTCGAAGAGGTCGTTCTGCACCCGCGTCAGCAGGGTGACCACCGACTCCTCGAGCCCGCCGCAGGTGATGGCGACGCCGATCGCGGCACCGGTCTCGTCGACGTCGGCGTAGGCGACCAGCCGCGGGTCGGTCTTCGAGGTGCGGCTGAAGTCGCCCAGCGCGGTCGTGCCGTCGTCGCCGGTGCGGGTGTAGATGCGGGAGAGCACGACCATGGGCGCGACAGTACCGTGGCGGCGTGGAGCGCTTCCGGGTCGTCGGTGGAGGGCCGCTGGTCGGCACGGTGCGGGTGGTCGGGGCGAAGAACAGCGCCCTGAAGCTCATGGCGGCGGCGCTGCTGGCCCCGGGAGCCACCACGTTGTCGTCGGTGCCCGCCATCCTCGACGTGTCGATCATGGCCGAGCTGCTGCGCCGGCTCGGGTGCGACGTCGTGCACGACGTCGAGGGCGGCACGGTGCGCATCGACGTGCCGGAGCGTCCGGGCCACCGCGCGGACTACGAGCTGGTCCGGGCGATGCGCGCGTCGATCAGCGTGCTCGGACCGCTCACCGCCCGGCTGGGCATCGCGGACGTCGCGGTGCCGGGCGGCGACGCGATCGGGTCGCGAGGGCTCGACCTGCACGCCGCCGGGCTGCGCACCCTGGGCGCCACCGTGCACGTCGACCACGGCTACCTCGTGGCCGAGGCGCCGGACGGCCTCGTCGGTGCGCCGGTGCAGCTGGAGTTCCCCTCGGTCGGCGCCACCGAGAACGTGCTGATGGCCTCGGTGCTGGCCCGCGGCACCACGGTCATCGACAACGCGGCGCGCGAGCCGGAGATCGTCGACCTCGCCACCATGCTGGTCGAGATGGGTGCCGAGATCGAGGGTGCCGGCACCTCGACGCTCGTCGTCACCGGCGTCGAGCAGCTGCACCCGGTCGAGCACACCGTCGTCCCAGACCGCATCGCCACCGGCACCTGGGCGTTCGCCGCCGCGATGACGCGCGGCGACGTCACGATCGAGGGCGCCGACCACCGGCACCTGACGTTCGTGCTCGACAAGCTGGCCGGCGCGGGCCTCGACGTCGAGCCGCTGCCCGGCGCGCTGCGGGTGCGCGGCACCGAGCAGCCGACCGCGTTCGACGTGGTGACGCTGCCCTACCCGGGCTTCCCGACCGACCTGCAGCCGTTCGCACTGGTCTACGACGCGGTCGCGAAGGGGTCGGCGATGGTGACCGAGAACCTCTTCGAGGCCCGCTTCCACACCGCGACCGAGGTGGCCCGGCTCGGCGCCGACGTGCGCGTCGACGGTCACCACGCGCTGGTGCGCGGTCGCGAGCGGCTGTCGGCGGCGCCCGTGGTGGGCAGCGACATCCGCGCCGCCGCGGCGCTGGTGCTGGCCGGGCTGGTCGCCGACGGCGTGACGACCGTCGAGGGGGTCGGGCACGTCGACCGCGGCTACCCGCACCTCGACGCGGACCTCCGCGGCCTGGGCGCCGACGTCGTCCGCGAGCCGGTGCCCGAGCTGGTCGAGGGCCTGCTCTAGCCGCGCTGCTGGCGGAGCAGCGCGCGGGCCACCCGGGCGTCGTCGCCGAACACCATCACACGGGGGCCGTCGGTGGTCGGCGCCAGCGTGGCGCGGACGCCGCTGGCGGCCAGCCGCGACCGGATCAGCTCGGCCTCGGCGAACGTCGCGGGCTCGGCCACCGGCACCAGCAGGCCGTACTCGCCCTGGCCGCCGCGCCGGGCCGGGCGCTCGACGACGGAGCGCCCGCGGCGGTAGGTCCAGCGCAGCAGCAGCACCAGCACGCCGACCGCGACGAACGCGATGAGCGGGCCGTACAGGTACGAGTAGCTGCCCCAGGAGGCCACGGCGCCAGTCTGCGCCCAGGGTGCGGTGCCGCGCGACCCGGTGACGCGCGGACGCGTGGACGTCCTAGCATCTGGCGACATGACGCAGACGCAGCGGGTCGTGGTGGTCGGTGCCGGGCTGATGGGCTCGGGCATCGCGCAGGTGAGCGCGGTGGCGGGGCACGACGTCGTGCTGCGCGACGTCACCGACGAGGCGCTGGCCCGCGGTCGCGCCGGCGTCGAGCAGTCGCTGAACCGGTTCGTCGCCAAGGACCGGATCAGCCGGGACGACGCCGACGCCGCGCTGGCCCGGATCACCACGACCACCGACCTCGACGTCGTGGCCGAGGCGGACGTCGTCGTGGAGGCGGTGTTCGAGAGCCTCGAGGTGAAGACCGGCGTGTTCACCGAGCTCGACCGGCTGGCCCGGCCCGGTGCCGTGCTGGCCACGAACACCTCGGCCATCCCGATCACCCAGATCGCCGCTGCCACCGCACGGCCCGAGTCGGTGGTCGGCACGCACTTCTTCTCGCCGGTGCCGATGATGCAGCTCTGCGAGCTGGTGCGCGGCTACAAGACCAGCGACGAGACGCTGGCCACTGCCCGCGCGTTCGCCGAGTCGGTCGGCAAGACGGTCGTCGTGGTCAACCGCGACGTGGCCGGCTTCGTGACCACGCGGCTGATCTCGGCGCTGGTCGTGGAGGCCGTCAAGCTGCTGGAGTCGGGCGTGGCGACCGCCGAGGACATCGACACCGCCTGCCGGCTCGGCTTCGGGCATCCCATGGGGCCGCTGCAGACCGCCGACCTGACCGGCGTCGACATCCTGCGCAACGCCAGTCGCAACATCTACACCGAGACGCAGGACGAGAAGTTCGCGCCGCCGGAGACGCTGAACCGGATGGTCACGGCCGGCGACATCGGGCGCAAGAGCGGCCGGGGCTTCTACCCCTACGACTGAGCCGGGTCGGGGTCGGCACCCGCGGCCGACCTGGGGGAGGATGGGGTGTGCACGTCGCCCTCGGCCTGGTGGCCGTCGTCCTGACCGTCGTGGTCTTCGCCGGACTCGCGAACCGCTTCAACGTCTCCGCCCCGCTCGTCCTGGTCGTCGTCGGTGTGATCGGCGCCGCGCTGCCGTTCGTGCCCGAGGTGCGCCTCGAGCCGGAGGTGGTGCTCGTCGGCCTGCTGCCGCCGCTGCTCTACGCGACGGCGATCCGCACCTCGCTGGTCGACTTCAGCGCCAACCGGTCGGCCATCCTGATCCTGTCGGTGGGCGCGACGACGTTCACCGCGCTGGTCGTCGGGTTCGTCGCGGTGCTGGTCGTGCCGTCGCCGTTCTCCTTCGCCGCCGGGTTCGCGCTGGGTGCCGTCGTCGCCCCGCCGGACGCCGTCGCCGCGACCGCCGTGGCCCGCCGGGTGGGTATGCCGCGCCGCATCGTGTCGATCCTCGAGGGCGAGAGCCTGGTGAACGACGCCACCGCGCTGGTGCTGCTGAACACCGCCGGGGCGGCGATCATCACCGCCGAGATCAGCGGCTGGGAGGTCGGCGAGGACTTCGCCCGTGCCGCGATCGGCGGGGTGCTGGCCGGTGCGCTGGCGGCCCTGGTCATCTCGCGGGTGCGCCGCCGGGTGAGCGACACGGCGATCGACACCACGCTCTCGTTCGTGTCGCCGTTCGCGGCGTACCTGATCGCCGAGGCGCCGCTCGTGCACGGCTCCGGCGTGCTCGCGGTGGTGGTGTGCGGGCTGCTGCAGAGCCACAACTCGCACCGCCTGCAGTCGGGGGCGGCGCGGCTCGCCGAGTCGAGCAACTGGCGCACCGTGCAGTTCGTGCTCGAGAACGCGGTGTTCCTGCTCATCGGCCTGCAGCTGACGTACGTCGTCCGCGAGGCCCGGCGCGACCTCAGCACCGGCCGGCTGATCTGGGTCTGCGTGGCCGTGCTCGTCGTCGTGCTGCTCTCTCGCGTGGTCTACGTCGCGGTCACCTATCTGATCCGGCGCAGCATGTCGCGGCTCATCAGCGACGACTGGACGTGGCGCTCGTCGCTGCTGGTGGGCTGGGCGGGCATGCGGGGTGTGGTGACGCTGGCCGCCGCCTTCGCGCTGCCGCAGGAGACGCCGCACCGCGGCACCCTGCTGCTCGTCGCGTTCGCCGTCGTGATCGGCACGCTGGGCCTGCAGGGCGCGACCCTGCCGCTCGTCGCGAAGTGGGTCGGGCTGCCCGGCCCCGACCCCGCCGAGGACGCGCTCGCCGAGGCCGCGCTGCTGCAGGAGGTCGCCGCCGCCGGTCAGAAGCGGCTCACCGACGAGGCGACCGACGACGACCCCGACCGCATCGTCGAGCAGCTGCGAAAGCAGTCGAAGAAGCGGGCCGACCGGGCGTGGGAGCGGCTGGGTCGCTCGCACGACGAGTACGAGCCGCCGACCGCCGCCTACCTGCGGCTTCGCCTGCGGATGCTGGAGGCCGAGCGGGAGGCCGTCATCTCGGCCCGCGACGCCGGCCGCTACGACGACGAGGTGCTGCGCGCGGTCACGGCCAACCTCGACGTCGAGGAGTCGCTGCTCGACCGCACCGCGCTGCGCGGCGAACGCAAGGCCGCCGAGCTGGCCCCCGCCCGCTCGCAGCAGGGGTGCGAGCACCTGCTCGAGGCGCCGACGCTGGTGCGGCCGCTGACGCCGGACGGCTGCGAGGAGTGCCTGCGCGACGGCGACGAGTGGGTGCACCTGCGGCTGTGCCTGACCTGCGGGCACGTCGGGTGCTGCGACTCGTCGCAGAACAAGCACGCGGGCAAGCACTTCCACGCCACGGAGCACCCGGTGATGCGATCCTTCGAGCCGCACGAGCACTGGCGCTGGTGCTACGTCGACGAGCAGCTGGGGTGAGCACGGTGCACGAGGAGCTGACGCGGATCGAGCGGTTCCTCGACGCGGTGCCGCGCACCGGCACGCGGGTCGAGGAGCACGGCACGATGCGGCTGTTCGTGCGCACCGACGCGCCCTGGCCCTATTACGCCCGGCCCGCGAGCACGGACGGCGTGCCGCCCGAGGTCGCGGTGGCCGACGTCGAGCGGGTGCTGGCACGTCAGCGAGAGCTCGACCAGCCGCGCCAGCTGGAGTGGGTCGACGACCTGTGCCCGTCGCTGACCGTGGCGGCGCGCTCCCTGAGGCTCGAGCTCGAGCTGTGCCCGCTCATGGTGCTGCGCGGCGACCCGCGTCCGGTGCCCGACGGCGTCGGCACCCGGGTGCTCGACCCGGACGACGCCGACGTGCCCGCCGCCGAGGTGGTGCCGCACCTGGCGTTCGGCGCCGGCATCGGCACGGCGGTCGGTGACTCGGGGGTGGACGCGCGCGACGAGGCGGTGCTGGCGCTCGACCCCGAGCGGGAGCAGGGGCTGCGCGACCGCCTCCGCTCCGGGGCCGCCGTCCGCGCCGTCGCCTGGATCGAGGACGTGGAGGTCGCCGAGATCGCCGGCCTGCCCGGCGTCCTGGCCGCTGGCGGCCTGCAGCGGGCAGAAGGGGTCGCCGAGGTGGTCGGGGTCGGCACGCTGCCGGCGGCCCGCCGTCGCGGCCTGGCCGCCGGCGTCACGTCGGCGCTGGCCGAGCTGGCGCTCGCCGAGGGCGACGCGGTCGTGATGCTCTCGGCCCAGGACGACGACGTCGCACGGATCTACGCCGGCATCGGGTTCGAGCGGGTCGCCACCAGCGTGATCGCGACCGCGCCCTAGGGGCCGACGCTGTGGCAGGGTGAGCCGGTGGCGGCGACGACGGTGCTGGTGGTGCGGCACGGCCAGAGCGAGGGCAACGTCTCGAACCGGCTCTCGTCGGCCGCACCCGGCACGCCGCTGACCGACCTCGGGCGCGAGCAGGCGGCCCGCACCGGCGCTGCGCTCGCCGACCGCGGCGTGACGGCGGTGTGGGCGAGCCCGCTGCTGCGCGCCCAGCAGACCGCCCGGCTGGTCGCCGACGCGGTCGGGGTGGCCGACGTGGCGACGCTCGACGGCGTGCGCGAGTTCGGCCTCGGCACGCTGGAGGGCGCCGAGTCGGACGAGGCCTGGGCCGAGCTGGACGACGTCTACGTGCGCTGGCGCGACGGGCAGCTCGAGGTCGGCGCGGGCGGTGCGGAGTCGGCGTCCGAGGTGGTGCGGCGGGTGTCCGCCGCGCTCGAGCACGTCGTGGTGACGCACCCTGGTGAGACGGTCGTCGTGGTCAGCCACGGCGGGGCGATGGAGCTCGCGCTGCCGCTGCTCGCCGGAGCCGGCCCGGCGACCCGCAGCCGAGCGGTGGCGAACGCCGCCGTCGTCGAGCTGACCCACGAGCCGGCGTCCGGCTGGCGGCTGGTGTCGTGGCCGGACCTGCCCCCGCTGCCGCAGGATCGCCTCGCGCGCTGGATCGGTCGCGCCGACGCAGCCCGCGGTGCGGTGGGCGGCGCCCGGTGGGAGCGGGTCGGTGGTGCGCTGTGCAGCACGCTGCCGGTCGACCAGCCGTGGGCGACCGTCGCGGCGTACACGGCCGCGGCCGAGCCGCCGGACGCCGGGCAGCTGGGCCAGGCGCTCGGCTGGTGCCGCCGCACGGGTCGCGCCGGGTACCGCGTCGTGGTGCGCGGCGAGCACCTCGACGCCGTGCTGGCGGCGACCGAGGGTGCGCTGCGTCCCGAGCTCGAGCTGCAGGTGCTCGCGACCGAGCACGCGCCGTCCGACCCGGCGCCCGAGGGTCTGCAGCTGGCCGGTGCACGCGACGTCGACGAGTTCGTCGCCGTGTACGGCGAACCGCTGCGGCCGTTGGTGCAGCAGGCGTTCACCGCCCCGGGCAACCGCTTCGTGGTGGCCCGCGACGACGACCGGGCGGTCGGCTGCGCGCGGCTGTGGGACGTCGGGCAGTCGTCGTACGTCTCGGCGGTGACCGTGCTGCCGGGCGAGCGGGGCCGCGGCGTCGGCACGGCGATCAGCGCGCACCTCACGCGGCTCGGCCTCGCCCGCCACCCGCTGACCTGGCTGACCTGCGAGGCGCACCTGGTGCCCATGTACCAGCGGCTGGGCTACGAACGGGTGGGCACCCACGTGCAGCTCGGCCCGACCGCCTGAGCCGACCGCGCCAGCCGGGTCCGCTCCGATGGCTCCGGTGCGGGCGACCGCCGAGACTGAGCCGGTGACCGACCAGGGCCTGACCCGACGCTGGCTGTTCGGCGACCAGCTGGGGCCGCACTTCCTCGACGCGCCCGACCAGCCGGTGCTGCTGGTGGAGTCGCGGCGGGTGTTCGCGCGGCGGCGGTTCCACCGGGCGAAGGCGCACCTGGTGCTGTCGGCGATGCGGCACCGGGCGGCCGAGCTGGGGGGGCAGTGCGCGTACGTGCGGGCCGACACCTACCGCGAGGCGGTCGAGCAGCTCGGTGAGCCGCTGACGGTGTGCCACCCGACGTCGTACGGCGCGCTGCGGCTGGTGAACGACCTGCCGGACGTCGAGGTGCTGCCGGCGCGCGGGTTCGCCACCGCGATGCCGGACTTCCGGCGGTGGGCCGACGGGCTGGGCGGCAAGCGGATGCTGCTGGAGGACTTCTACCGGCGGGCGCGGGTGGCGCACGGCGTGCTGGTCGAGGGCACCGACCCGGTGGGCGGGAAGTGGAACCTCGACCACGACAACCGCGAGCCGCCGCCGAAGGGCGTGACCCGGCTCGACGTCACCGACCCGTGGTGGCCGGAGGAGGACGAGATCGACGCGCAGGTGCGCGAGGACCTCGACCGGTGGGAGCGCGACGGCGACGTGCAGTTCGTCGGTGACGACGGGCCGCGCCGGTTCGCCGCGACGCGAGCCGAGGCGGTGCAGGCGCTGGAGCGGTTCGTGACCGAGCGGCTGCCGGTGTTCGGCCCGCACGAGGACGCGATGCTGCAGGGCGACGACTGGATGGCGCACTCGCTGCTGTCGGCGCCGATGAACCTGGGGCTGCTCGACCCGCTCGAGGTGGTGCAGCGCGCCGAGGAGGGGCACCGGTCGGGCGACGTGCCGCTGGCGTCGGCCGAGGGGTTCGTGCGGCAGGTCATCGGCTGGCGCGACTACGTCTGGCACCTGTACTGGTACACCGGCGAGGAGTACCGGCACCGGAACGCGTTGCAGCACAAGGGGAAGCTGCCGAAGTGGTTCACCGAGCTCGACGACGCGGAGATCGGCGCCGCCTGCCTGTCGGACGTCGTCGGCGACGTGCGCGAGCACGGCTGGACGCACCACATCCCGCGACTGATGGTGCTCGGCAACTACGCGATGCAGCGCGGCTGGGACCCGCTGGCGGTCACCGACTGGTTCCACCGCAGCTTCGTCGACGGCTACGACTGGGTGATGGTGCCGAACGTCGTGGGCATGTCGCAGCACGCCGACGGCGGCCTGATGGCCACCAAGCCCTACGCCGCGGGTGGCGCCTACATCAACAAGATGTCGGACTACTGCCGCGGCTGCCGCTACGACCCGCGCAAGCGGCTCGGCGAGGACGCCTGTCCCTTCACCGCCGGCTACTGGACCTTCATCGACCGGCACCGCGACCGCTTCGCCAAGAACCACCGGATGACGCAGGCCGTGCGCGGGCTCGACCGGCTCTCGGACGTCGCGGCCGTGGTCGAGCAGGAGCAGGCCCGCGGCTCGCGCGCCCCCTGACTGGCCGAGGCAGCAGGTCGCACAGGCACTCGTGGTCGTCGAGCACGGGGGTCTGCGTTCGCCCGGACACGAACATCGTGGCAACGGCGTTCGCCCTGACGGCGGTGGTCGCCACGATGTCGTCGGCCAGGCGGTCGCAGCGCCGGGCCGTCACGCCCGTGGGCGCTAGCCGACGAAGGCCACGCAGGACGCCGACGGCACGTCGAGCGACGCCGCGACGTCACCGGGGACGCCGTCGGGGCCGACGGGGAGCGAGGTCACGGTGCCCGAGTCCTGGTTGGCGGCGAGCAGCCACCGGCCGTCGGGGGTGAGGGCGAGGTGGCGGGGGACGGCGCCGCCCGCGGGGTGGTGGCCGACGACGCGAAGGGCGGAGCCGGCGACCGCGAGGCCGAGGTGCGCGACGACGTCCGGTCCGCGGACCCCGACGTAGGCGTGGTGACCGTCGGCGGAGAAGGCGACCTCGGACGGCGCGCCCCCGACGCCGGTGGGGACGGGACCGCCGACGGTCAGGGCCCCTGATCCCGGCTCGTAGAGGCAGGGCGCGACGGCGCCGCCGAGCTCGAGCGTCAGCAGGGCGGCCCGACCGCCCGGGTGGAAGCTCAGGTGGCGCGGCCCGGAGCCCGGCGGCGCGGCGGCGACCGACACGAACTTCAGCCGACCCTCCACCAGCCGGTACGTGGTGACGGTGTCGGTGCCGAGGTCGCTCACCAGCAGGTGCCGGCCGTCGGGGGAGGCCTGCACCTGGTGCACGTGCGGGGCGTCCTGCCGGTCGGCGTCCGGCCCGGAACCGCTGTGCTGCAGCAGGTGCGTGCGCTCGGTCAGCGCGCCGTCGGCGCCGAGGGCGAAGACCGCGACGGTGCCCGAGGAGTACCCGGCGACCACCACGTGCCCGTCGTGCACCAGCAGGTGGCAGGGGTCGTCGCCGGCGCCCTCGAGCGTCACGACGTCCGAGCCGTCGAGCCGGGCGGACGACACCGTGCCGCCCGCGTGCTCGCCGACGGCGTAGACGCTGCCGTCGTGCAGCGTCACCCAGGAGGGGTCGTCGAACGCGACCGCGCCCGACGCCGTCAGCGCACCCGACGCGAGGTCGAGGTGCGCTCGGACGGCGCCGGGCGAGGTGGTGCCGGTGGTGTACGAGCCGACGAGGAGGTCCACGACGGCGACGCTACCGGCGGTGCGGCGTGCCGGCCGGTCAGGCCTCGACGGCCCGCACGGTCACGGGCACGTTGCCGCGGGTGGCCTTGCTGTACGGGCAGACCTGGTGCGCGCCCTCGGCGAGCTCCTGCACCTGGGCGAGCTCGAGGCCCGGGATGGCCACCTCGAGGTCGACGGTGATCGCGTAGCTGTCGCCCTCGGGACCGAAGCCCACGGCGGCGGTGACCAGCGAGCCCGACGCGTCGAGACCCTTCGACTTCGCCACGAGGCCCAGCGCGCCCTGGAAGCAGGCGGAGTACCCGGCCGCGAAGAGCTGCTCGGGGTTGGTGCCGGTGCCCGGGCCGCCCATCTCCTTCGGCGAGGTGAGGTCGAGGTCGAGCACGCCGTCCTCGCTGGTGGCGTGGCCGGTGCGACCGCCGGTGGCCGTGGCGCGGGCGGTGTAGACGATCTTCGTCGGGGTGTTGGTCATGCCTGGTGCAACCGCGTGCACCGCACCCTGTTCCCGGCCGGCGGCGTGACGCAGGTCGCAGGCCGCTAGAACAGCCGCGCCTCGACGTCGTCCACGCCCTTGAGCGCGTCGTAGTCGAGGGTCACGCAGCGGATGCCGCGGTCGGTGGCCAGCGTGCGCGCCTGCGGCTTGATCTCCTGCGCGGCGAACACGCCGGTGACCGGGGCGAGCAGCGGGTCGCGGTTCATCAGCTCGAGGTAGCGCGTGAGCTGCTCGACGCCGTCGATCTCCCCGCGGCGCTTGATCTCGACGGCGACCGAGCCGCCGCCGCCGTCGCGGCAGAGGATGTCGACCGGGCCGATCGCGGTCATGTACTCGCGGCGCACCAGCTGGTACCCGTCGCCGAGCGTCTCGATCTGCTCGGCGAGCAGCCGCTGCAGGTGCGCCTCGACGCCGTCCTTCACCAGACCGGGGTCGACGCCGAGCTCGTGCGCGGAGTCGTGCAGCACCTCGTGGATGCGCACCACCAGCCTGTCGTCGCTCTTGGCGTGCTGCACCGTCCAGACCTCGCGCACGCCCTCGGCGACGTCGACGTCGTCGGGCTCGCCCACCGTGAGCGTGCACGGCGGGCTCATCCAGTTCAGCGGCTTGTACGAGCCGCCGTCGGAGTGCACCAGCACGCTGCCGTCGGCCTTCACCAGCAGCAGCCGGTTCGCCAGGGGCAGGTGGGCGGTGAGCCGGCCGACGTAGTCGGCCGTGCACGCAGCGATGACCAGACGCACGACCGCGACCCTACCGGCCGTCCGACGTCTGCCAGGATGCGCGGGTCGGCGACGGGTCGGACCTCTGGAGGCTGCGCGATGGCGCGCGAGATCTGCACGGTCGGCGTGGTGGGGCTCGGCACGATGGGGGCCGGGATCGTCGAGGTGGCGGCCCGCGCCGGGCTGACCGTCGTGGGCGTCGACGCCGACGAGCGGGGCGTCGCAGCCGGTCGCGGCCACCTGGAGCGCTCCCTCGACCGCGCCGTGCGCCGTGGCCGGCTCACCGACGACGACCGGACGGCGCTGCTCGCCCGGGTGCGCCTGGCGGTCGGCCTCGACGAGCTGGCGGGGTGCGACCTGGTGGTCGAGGCGGTGCCCGAGCGGCTCGACCTGAAGCGCTCGGTGCTCGGGCGCCTCGACGACGTCGTGGGCGCCGACGCGGTGCTGGCCACCAACACCAGCAGCCTGTCGGTCACCGAGATCGCCGCCGCCACCGCGCACCCCGGCCGGGTCGTGGGCCTGCACTTCTTCAACCCCGCTCCCGTGCAGCGGCTGGTCGAGGTGGTGCGCACCGTCGTGTCGGACGACGCGGCGGTCGCCGCCGCGACCGACCTCGCGCTGCGGCTCGGCAAGCGGCCGGTGGTGGTGGGCGACCGCGCCGGCTTCGTCGCGAACGCGCTGCTGTTCGGCTACCTGAACCGCGCGGTGGCGGTGTTCGAGCAGCGCCAGGTGACGCGCGAGGACCTCGACGTCGCGGCCCGGCTCGGCCTCGGTCTGCCGATGGGCCCGCTCGCGCTGCTCGACCTGATCGGGCTCGACACCGCCCTGCAGATCCTCGAGACGATGCACGCGCAGAGCCGCGACCGGCTGCACGCGCCCGGCCCCGTGTTTCGCCAGCTCGTGGCGGCCGGGCTGCTCGGACGCAAGACCGGCCGCGGCTTCTGGACCTAGGACGGCCCCGGATCGGGCCGCACCGTGCCCGACGCGCTGACCCCGGCCGCGCCGCAGCAGGTGGGGGCCGACGTCCGCACCGTCGGCGTGGTGGGCGACGGTCCGGCGGCCGACGCGGTGGCGCAGGCGCTGCAGGGCGCCGACGTCGACGTGGTGCGCCCCGCCGGCGACGACCTGGCGGCGCTCGCGGAGGTCGACCTGGTGCTCGAGGCCGGTGCCGACGACGTCGAGACCGCCCGTGCGGTGTTCGCCCGGCTCGACGCCGTGTGCCGGCCCGGCGCCGTGCTGGCGACCACCGCCCGGACGGTGCCGGTGATCGAGTGCGCTGCCGCCACCGAGCGCCCGTCCGACGTGGTGGGCGCGCGCTTCGTCGCCCCGACCCCGGCCGGCCGGGTGGTCGAGGTGGTGTCGACGGTGACGTCGTCGGCGGGTGCCGCGGACGCCGTGGCCGGGTTGGTGCAGCGCGTCGGCGCCTACCCGGTGCGCTGCCCCGACCGCGCGGGCGGCGTCGTCGACGCGCTGCTGTTCCCGTACCTGAACGACGCCGTGCGCACGGTCGACACCGGGTACGCGTCGGCGGACGACGTCGACACCGCGATGACCGCCGGCTGCGGCTACCCGGCCGGACCGTTCGCCGTGCTGGACGACGTGGGGCTCGACGTCGCGCTCGACGTGCAGCGCCGCCTGCTGGCCGAGCAGCGCGAGCCCGGCCTCGCGCCGTCGCCGCTGCTCGAGCAGCTCGTCACCGCCGGCCGGCTCGGACGCGGCACCGGCCGGGGGTTCCGCTAGGGGCCGGGCGGCGGCCGGCCCGGCGCTGGGGGAGGATCGGGCCGTGCCCCGCGCCAACCGCCGCCGCGACGAGGCGCCCCGTCCCCTCGGTGGTCAGGGGCGGGTGCCCGAGCGCCGCGAGCGACTGGCCGACGGCGAGTGGTTCGTGCGCGAGGTGGCCGGCGCGCCCGGGCGCGAGTACCGCTGCCCGGGATGCGAGGGCGTCGTGCCGGCCGGCACCGCCCACGTGGTGGCCTGGCCCGCCGACGGCCCGTGGAGCGCGGCCGGCGCCGTCGACGTCCGCCGGCACTGGCACCGGCACTGCTGGGCGGCCCGCAGCCGCCGCTAGGTGGCCTGGGGTCGCAGCGCCTCGACGTCGGGCAGCGTCCACGGCTCGCCCGGCTCGTGCTCGACACGCACCACCTCGACGACCGCCTGCACCGGCACCACGCCGTAGACGTGCGGGTACGGCCCGTCGGTCACGTCGTGCGGCGTCTCCCACAGCACCGACGCGCCCTCGTGCTCGAGCCGGTCGACGTCCAGCACCAGCACGTCGACCGCCGGCACGTCGGCGTAGAACCGTTGCAGCACACCGGGGAGCTGCTCGGCGGTGGAGGCGTGCACGAAGTCGGCCTCGACGATCGACGTGCCGCGGGTCGAGACGTCGTAGCTGCCGTCGGCGGCGGCGCGCTCCCAGTCGTGCGGGAGGGCCGCGTGCAGGATGCGCATGCGCCGACTCTAGGGCCGACGTCCAGCGGTCAGTGCTGCTCCTGCCGCGGCACGAGGACCTCCTCGTAGAGCAGCAGCAGGCTGGCGGCGACGGGGATCGCCAACAGCGCGCCGAGCACCCCGAGCAGCGTGCCGCCGGCGAGCGCGGCCACCACGGTGATGGCGCCGGGCACCGCGACCGTGCGGCTCATCACCCGCGGGGCCACCACGTAGTTCTCGACCTGCTGGTAGGCGACGTAGTAGATCGCCACGATCAGCGCCGTGGTGCCCGACTGGAACAGCGCGACCAGCACCACCAGCACGGCGCCGATCGTCGCGCCGACCATGGGCAGCAGGCCCAGCACCCCGACGCAGACCGCCAGCACCGCCGGGTAGGGGACGCCGACGATCTCCATCATCACGAAGCTGCAGACGCCGTTGATCGTGGCGACGCCGAGCTGCCCGAGGAAGTACCCGCCCACGCGCCGGCTGGCCTCGTCGCCGAGGTACTCCATGCGGTCGCGCCGCGAGCGCGGGGCCATGCGCAGCACCGAGCGCTTGACGGCGGGCAGCGACGCCAGCATGTAGAGCGTCAGGACGAGCACGGTGAAGGCGCTGAACAGGCCCGACACCACGGCCTTCGAGGCACCGAAGACACCGCCGAACACCGACGTCCAGAGCGACTGCGAGGTGGCCCGCTTCTGCAGCTCGTCCTGCACCTTCGTCACGATGCCGTACTGGGCGTCGAGGTCGCGGAACACCCTGCTCTTCAGCAGGTTCTGCACGTAGTCGGGTGCGTTCGTGGCCAGCGCGGTGGCCTCGGTGACGACCGGCGGCACCACGAGGGCGATCACCCCGACGAACAGCAGCACGACCCCCAGCAGCACCAGCCCCACGGCCCGGCCGCGGCGGTGCACCCGCCGCTCGACCGCCCGCACCACCGGGTCGAGCCCGAGCGCCAGGAACAGCGCCACCACGAGCAGGGTGATCACCGACGACAGCTGCTGGACGACGGTGACCAGGCCGTAGGCGATGAACACGCCGATCGCGCCGATGAAGCCGACGAAGAACGGGGACCGCCGGTTCAGCGGCCGGCCCATCGGCGGCGCGTCGTCGTCGCGCGGGCCGGGCGCCTGGTCGGCCACCTGGGCGCGGGCGCGGTCGGTGGCCTCGACGTCCCCCGGGGCGCCGGGCACGGGGTCGGCGTCGACGCGGGCCAGCGGCACGTCGACGTCGTCGCCGGCGTCGCCGTCACCGTGGCGGACGGAGCGGTCCGGCCGCGCGGGGCCCTCGGGGTGGGTCATGCGCTCGACCCTAGGGGCAGGGTCAGCCGAGCGCCGCGCCCGGCGTCTGCATCCCGTGGGCGGCGACGGGGGCCGGCCGGCCGGTCAGCCAGCCCTGCACCCGGTCGACGCCGGCGGCCTGCACCGAGCGCAGCTGCGCGCGGGTCTCGACGCCCTCGGCGACCGTCGACATGCCGACCGCCCGGGCCAGCGCGACGATCGCGCCGAGCACCGCGCGCCCGGCGGGCACGTCCAGGGCGGTGACGAACGCCCGGTCGATCTTCAGGACGTCGACCGGCAGCGTCGAGAGCACGGCCAGCGAGCTGTAGCTGGTGCCGAAGTCGTCGAGCGCGACCTGGATGCCGGCCGCCCGCAGCAGCGTCAGGCTGCGCACCGCGCGGTCGACGTCCGACATCAGCGCGCTCTCGGTGACCTCGAGGGTCAGCATCGCCGGCGAGCAGTCGCCCACGGCCACCAGCACGTCGTCCGGGAAGAGCTCGTCGGCCAGCTGGTGCGCCGAGACGTTCACCGCGACCGGCACCCCCAGGACCGCCTGGTCGCGGCAGGCGATGCTCAGCACCCGCAGGCCGATGTCGCCGATCAGCCCGGCCTCCTCGGCCAGCGGGATCCAGTCGAGCGGCGGCACCAGCTCGCTGCCGCGGCGCCAGCGGGCCAGGGCCTCGTAGCTGGTGACCTCGCGGGTGCGGGCGTCGACCAGCGGCTGGTAGTGCACCTCGATCTCGTCGCGGGCGACCGCGTGCCGCAGCGCCTCCTCGGTGGCGGCGCGGGTGCGCAGGCGGTGCCGCAGCGCGTCGTCGAACACCTCGGGGCCGCCGCCGCCCGCCGCGCGGTGCAGGGCCGCGGTCCCGTCGCGCAGCAGGTCCTCGGGGCACGCGTCGTCGCCCGCCACCACGGCGCCCATCGCCACGCGCACGCGGGCGGGCAGGCCGCCCACGTTCGCCAGCCGGGTGCCGAGGTCGGCGAAGCGGCGCTGCAGGTGCTCGTGCGGGTCGCCGTCGGCCAGCACCTCGACCACGGCCAGCACGTCACCCGACAACCGGCCGAGCGCCGCGGCGCCCGTCACCGCGGGGCGCAGGCCGTCGGCGACCCGGCGCACGACCTCGTCGCCCGCCTCGTGCCCGTCGACCACCACGACCTCGTCGAGACCGGTGACGCCGCACAGCAGCACCACGACCCGTCCGGGTGCCGCCAGCTGCTCGGACAGCAGACGCAGCAGCGACTCCCGGTTCGGCAGGCCGGTGAGCGGGTCGTGCAGCAGGGGGTGCGGACCGGCGTCCGCCGTCGTCCGGGCACCGTGCAGCCGCGCGCGCCCCCTGGACAGGAGCGCGACGAGGTCGGAGACGCCGTCGGTCAGCAGCGCCACCGCGGCAGCGGCAGTCGGCACCCGGATGACATCGGCACGTGGCGACGTCACCTGAACGCCCGGCCGCCGACCCGGCGCGGCGCCGGCCCGACGCGATCGGCGGGTTCGTCGTCCCGACGCGCGGGCAGTAGGCCGTGCAGCACGCCGTGCGAGCCGCGTGTCGCCGTTTCTGCCCGTGCTGCGGGACGGCCTGGCCCAGCGAGATCTGGCAGCGACGTGTGCGGGCACTGCCCGAGGCTGCGGAACCGTTCCTGTGGCGTGCACGCCACGGGAACGGAGCGCCAGCCCACTTCACGTGGCGCACAGCCCCGCGCGACGGCCCGCCCGACCGCCGGCGGGGCCGCCCGCGGTCAGCGAGCGGGTTCGACCAGCTCGACGAGCACGCCCCCGGCGTCCTTCGGGTGCACGAAGTTGACGCGGGAGCCGGCGGTACCGCGGCGGGGTGCGTCGTAGAGCAGCCGCAGGCCGCGGCCGCGCAGCACCTCGCTCACGGCCTCGACGTCGCGCACCCGGTAGGCGACCTGCTGCAGGCCCGGGCCGCTGCGGTCGAGGAACCGCGCGATGGTCGAGGTGTCGTCGAGCGGGGCGAGCAGCTGCACGTGGGTGTCGCCGTCGCCGGCGGCCAGCATCGCCTCGCGCACGCCCTGCTCCTCGTTGACCTCCTCGTGCACCACCGTCATGCCGAGGGTGTCGCGGTAGAAGGTGATCGCGGCGTCCAGGTCGGGCACGGCGACCCCCACGTGGTCGATCGCGGTGAAGAGCTCGGCGTCCATGGCGCGAGGGTAGGCGCCGCCGCCGGCCGGTATCCTGGACGGGCGCGCGACACCGAGGTCGTGCGCGTCCCGCCAGCCCCGGAGGCCCCTGTGCCAGCGCAGCCCGACCCCGCCCGCACGTCCGTGATCGTCGCCGGCGCGCGGACGCCGATGGGCCGGCTGCTCGGGTCGCTGAAGGACCTCAGCGGCGCCGACCTCGGCGGCGTCGCGATCCGCGGGGCGCTGCAGAAGGCTGGGGTCGCGCCCGAGGCCGTCGAGTACGTGATCATGGGCCAGGTGCTCACCGCCGGGGCGGGGCAGATCCCCGCGCGGCAGGCCGCCGCGAAGGCGGGCATCCCGCTGACGGTGCCGTCCCTCACGATCAACAAGGTGTGCCTGTCCGGGGTCGACGCGATCGCGCTGGCCGACCAGCTGATCCGCGCCGGCGAGTTCGAGGTCGTCGTCGCCGGCGGTCAGGAGTCGATGAGCCAGGCGCCGCACCTGCTGCCGACGTCGCGCACCGGCGTGAAGTACGGCGACGCGACGCTGCACGACCACATGGCGCACGACGGGCTGTGGGACGTGTTCACCGACCAGGCCATGGGCAACCTGACCGAGGCGGCGAACACCGCAGACCAGGAGTTCAGCCGCGTCGAGCAGGACGCGTTCAGCGCGCGCAGCCACCAGCTCGCCGCGCGCGCCTGGAAGGACGGGCTGTTCGACGAGGAGGTCGTCGCCGTCGACGTCCCGCAGCGCAAGGGCGACCCCGTGCCGTTCCGGGACGACGAGGGCGTGCGCGCCGACACGACCGTCGAGTCGCTCGCCCGGCTGCGGCCGGCGTTCCGGCCCGACGGCACCATCACCGCCGGGTCCGCGTCGCAGATCTCGGACGGCGCGGCCGCGGTCGTCGTGATGAGCCGGGCGAAGGCCGAGGAGCTGGGCCTGGAGTGGCTGGCCGAGATCGGCGCCCACGGCGTGGTGGCCGGCCCCGACTCCACGCTGCAGCAGCAGCCCGCCAACGCGATCCGGGCGGCGCTCGCCAAGGAGGGCCTCGAGCCCGGCGACCTCGACCTCGTCGAGATCAACGAGGCGTTCGCCGCGGTCGGCCTCGCGTCGACGAAGGCGCTCGGCATCGACCCCGAGATCGTGAACGTCAACGGCGGCGCCATCGCGCTCGGCCACCCGATCGGCATGTCGGGCGCCCGCATCACGCTGCACCTCGCGCTCGAGCTGCGTCGCCGCGGCGGTGGCGTCGGGGTGGCGGCGCTGTGCGGCGGCGGCGGCCAGGGCGACGCGCTCGTCGTCCGCGTGCCGAAGCCGTAGCCCCGCGGTGGCCCGCACCGTCGACGTCCCGGCCCTCGTCGCGCAGGCCCGGGAGGGTCGCCCGCGCGCGGTGGCCCGCCTGGTGTCGCTCGTCGAGGACGCGCACCCCGCGCTGCGCGAGGTGATGGCGGCGCTCGCACCGCACGGCGGCCGCGCGCACGTCATCGGGCTCACCGGCAGCCCCGGCGTCGGCAAGTCGACGACCACCTCGGCGCTGGTGACGGCGTTCCGCGCCCGCGGCCAGCGGGTCGGGGTGCTCGCCGTCGACCCGTCGTCGCCGTTCAGCGGCGGTGCGCTGCTCGGCGACCGCATCCGCATGCAGGATCACGCGCTCGACCCGGGCGTCTACATCCGCTCGATGGCGACCCGCGGGCACCTCGGCGGCCTGTCGTGGGCCGCCCCGCAGGCGCTGCGGGTGCTCGACGCCGCGGGCTGCGACGTCGTGCTGGTCGAGACCGTCGGCGTCGGGCAGAGCGAGGTCGAGGTGGCCGCGATGGCCGACACCACGGTGGTGCTGCTCGCGCCGGGGATGGGCGACGGCATCCAGGCCGCGAAGGCCGGCATCCTCGAGGTCGGCGACGTCTTCGTGGTGAACAAGGCCGACCGCGACGGCGCCGACGCCACGGTGCGCGACCTGCGGACCATGCTCTCGCTCGACGGCGGCCGGGCTCCTGGTGACTGGCGCCCGAGCGTCGAGCGCACCGTCGCCTCCCGCGGCGAGGGCCTCGACGACCTGCTCGCCGCGCTCGACAAGCACCGGGAGTGGCTCGGCGAGGACGGCCGGCTGCGGGCCCGTCGGGTGCGCCGCGCCGCCGACGAGGTCGAGGCGATCGCCGTCACCGCCCTGCGCGAGCGGATCGGCGACCTGCGCGCGGGCGAGCGGGGCTCGGCCCTCGAGGCCCTCGCCGGACGGGTCGTCGACGGCGGCACCGACCCGTACGCCGCGGCCGACGAGCTCGTCGCCGCCGTCACCACCTGAGCCCGAGGTCACGCCGAGATGCGAGCAGTGGTTGGCTGCGTCGCCGCAGAACCAACCACTAGTCGCATCTCGGCGGGGGTCGGCGAGGTGCTGGTGGGGTGTCGGCGCCGCGGGCTAGGGTGACGCCGCGTCACGAGCCACGGGGGTGGGGATGAGCGGTCCGGCGATCGAGGTCGACGACCTGCACAAGCGGTACGGCGACCTGCAGGCGGTCGCGGGGGTGTCGTTCACCGTCGAGCGGGGCGAGTTCTTCGGCATCCTCGGCCCGAACGGCGCGGGCAAGACCACCACGCTGGAGATGGTCGAGGGGCTGCGCGAACCCGACAGCGGCAGCGTGCGGCTGCTGGGCGAGAGCCCGTGGCCGCGCAACCCGAGGCTGCTGCCGCGGATGGGCGTGCAGCTGCAGGCCAGTGCGTTCTTCGAGAAGCTCAGCGCCCGCGAGCAGCTGCAGACGTTCGGTGCGCTGTACGGCGTGCCGGCCCGCCGCGTCGACGAGATGCTCGAGCTGGTCGGCCTGAGCGACAAGGCGTCGACCCGCGAGGACCGGCTCAGCGGCGGGCAGCGGCAGCGGCTCTCGATCGCCTGCTCGCTGGTGCACGACCCCGAGCTGGTGTTCTTCGACGAGCCGACCGCGGCGCTCGACCCGCAGGCCCGGCGCAACCTGTGGGACGTGCTGCGCGAGGTGCAGGCCCGCGGCACCACCGTCGTCTACACCACGCACTACCTCGACGAGGCCGAGATCCTCTGCGACCGGGTCGCGATCATGGACGCCGGCACCGTGCTCGCGCTCGACACCCCGGCGGCGCTGGTGCGCGGGCTGCAGGCCGACACCCGGGTGGCGCTGCCCGCCGGGCTGCTGTCGGCGTCCGACGCCCGAGCGCTGCCCGGCGTCGGCCGTGTGCAGGACGGCGACGGCGAGCTGGTGATGAGCACGCAGGAGCCGGCCCGGCTGGTGCAGGCGCTCGCCGAGCGCGACCGGCTCGACGGCGTGAGCGTGCGCACCGCGACCCTCGAGGACGTCTTCCTCCACCTGACCGGCCGGGAGTACCGCGCATGACGACGACGCAGAGCGCACCGCCCGCCGCCGAGCGCACGGTCTACCACCCGTCGTCCGGCGCGCAGCTGGTGACGCTGGCCCGGGCCATGCTGCGCTCGTTCTTCCGCGACCGAACCGCGCTGTTCTTCACGTTCTTCTTCCCGCTGATGTTCCTGGTCGTGTTCGGGCTGATCTTCGCGAACCCCGGTGCGGCGAAGACGACGGTCGGCGTGGTCGGCGGCGGGCAGCTGATCGACAACCTGCCGTCGCAGGTGCTGACGCCGAAGCGCTTCGCGACCCTGGACGAGGGCGTCGCCGCGGTGCGCAAGGGTGAGCTCGCGGCCGTGCTGCAGCAGCAGGGTGACGTGCTGGTGGTGCGCTACGCCGCCAGCGACCAGGTCAAGGCGGCCACGATCAACGGCGTGCTGAGCTCGGTGGTCGACCGCGGCAACGTCGCAGCGTCGGGTGCTGCGCCACGGTTGCGCCTCGACACGCACCAGGTCGAAGACCAGTCGCTGCAACCGATCCAGTTCACCACCGGCGGCATCCTGTCGTGGGGCGTCGCGACGTCTGCTGCCTTCGGTGCTGCGTTGACGATCGTCAGCTGGCGCAAGAAGCAGCTGCTGCGCCGGGTGCGGCTCTCACCCGCGCCGGTGTGGACCGTCGTCGTCGCACGGGTCGGGGTCTCGCTGGTGGTCGCGCTGGTGCAGGCGGCCATCTACGTCGGGGTCGCGCTGACGCCGCCGTTCGGCCTGCAGCTCGCCGACAGCTGGTGGCTGGCGCTGCCGGTGCTGATCTGCGGCACCCTGTCGTTCCTGTCGATCGGCCTGCTGGTCGGCTCGATCGCCAAGACGGAGGAGGCGGCCAGCGCGATGGCCAACTTCATCGTGCTGCCGATGGCGTTCCTGTCCGGCACGTTCTTCGACATCTCGGCCGCGCCGGCCTGGCTGCGCGGCGTCAGCCAGGTGTTCCCGCTGCGGCACATGAACGACGCGATGCTCGACGTGCTGGCGCGCGGTCAGGGGTTCAGCGCGATCTGGACCGAGTGCCTGGTCCTGCTCGGCTTCGCGGTGGTGCTGACCGCGATCGCCACCCGGGTGTTCCGCTGGGACGACGTCTAACCCGCTGACCCCGACGTCGCCGGCGGCTGCGCGACGCAGAGCACCCCGCGGTTGCCGTCCTGGTCGGCGAGCACGACGAGCGCTGGCGCCTCGCTGTCGTCGACGACGGTGCCCCCGGCGGCGAGGGCGGCGGCGACGCGCTGCTCGGCGACCTCGGGCGCCACGTACACCTCGACGTGGAACCGCTGCATGGCGTCGGTCGCGTCGCCGAACCACAGGTTCGGCACCCGGCCGGTGGGGTCGCGCACCTCGTCGCTCGGCGACCCGTGGCCCTGTGCTGCGGGGTCGCCGGTCAGCAGCGCGGCCCACACCGGGGCGACGGTCGCCGACCGCGACGTGTCGAGGCCGAGCTCCACGACGCTGACCGCGGCCGGGTCGGCAGCCAGTCCCTGGTCGGCAGCCACCTGCGTGATCCGCCGGGCGAGGTCGACGTCGAGCTGCGTCACCCACTCGACGACGTGCTCGGTGCCGTCGTCCTCGCGGTACACGGCGTCGGCGCTCACCAGCCGCAGGTCGACGTGACGCCGCCCGGTGGTGAGGCGCAGGTGGTCGCCGAGCGCGTCGTCCAGCCCGCTCAGCGCGGTGACGAAGCGGGCGAGCGCGGCGAGGTCGTCGACCAGGTAGCGGGCGTGCAGCGCCTGGGCGAGCTTGCGCCAGTCGGTCAGCCGGGCCTCGGTGATCTGCGCGGACGGCAGCATGTCCATGCCCGCGGACCGTACTCGCGAACCGGCTCGGGGGGAACGCGTCTAGGGTCGGGCGCATGATCGTCGCCTTCTCCGTCGCCCCCTCCGGCTCCGACCCCGACGGCGGGGTGAGCGAGGCCGTCGCCGACGCCGTCCGCATCGTGCGCGAGTCCGGCCTGCCGAACCGCACCGACTCGATGTTCACCACGCTCGAGGGGGAGTGGGACGAGGTGATGGACGTCGTGAAGCGGGCCACGGAGGCCGTCGGCCGGCACGGCAACCGGGTGTCGTTGGTGCTGAAGGCCGACATCCGCCCCGGCCGCACCGGCGAGATGCAGGGCAAGCTCGACCGCCTCGAGGCGGCGCTCGACCAGCAGCCGTGACGCGCTACGAGGTGCGGCCGGCCGTGCCGGACGACGCCGAGGAGCTGGGGCCGGTGCACAACCAGGCGTGGCGCGAGACGTACGCCGGGCTGATGCCGGCCGACTTCCTGGCCGGCCTGGACGACGCGCGGTCCGTCGCCCGGTGGCGCGAGCGGCTCGAGCACCCCGCGCCGCACGTGGCGGTGCACGTCGCCCTCGCGGACGGCGCGGTGATCGGCTTCGCGACGGCCGGCCGGACGCGCGACACCGACCTGCCCGAGCCGGCGCACGAGCTGTACGCCATCAACCTGCTCGCCGCCCACCACGGCACCGGCGTCGCGCACGAGCTGCTGACCCGCACGCTCGACGCGGCGGTGGGCGACGCGGCCGTCAGCCTCTGGGTGGTCGACGGCAACGGCCGGGCACAGGCGTTCTACCGCAGGCACGGGTTCGCGCAGGACCCCGAGCACCTGAAGCGGCACGACGAGACCGGCGCGCTCGAGCTGCGCTACGTGCGCCCGGCCGGGGGCGGGCCCGCGTAGCAGGGACCTCACGACTGGGTCACGAAACGGCGTGGTCCCTCGTGCCGGCGGCGTCCCGCGGCCAGGGTGTGCACGTGCTGCTCGGGGCGAGGTCGCGTCACGCCCCCGCGCAGGCGGTGCTGGTCGCGCTGCTGTCGGCCGTGGTCGCCGCGACCGCCGCGGCGGGCCCGGCGCTGGCCCGGGCCTCCGAGGAGTCGGTGCAGCACCGCGTGCTGGTCGCCGCCACGCAGGCCGACCGTGGGGTCGCCGTGAACGTGCAGGCCGAGCGGCCGCCGGCCCCCGACGAGCTCGCGGCGCGCCTGCGCCCGGCGACGTCCGGGCGGCCGTGGGTCGCGCCGGTCGGCGGTGCGACGGCCGACGGGCTGGTGCGCGGTCGCACCGACGTGCTGGTGCCGGTCGTCGCCCGCGACGGCGTGTGCGAGCACCTGGTCGTCACGGCCGGGCGCTGCACGCAGGGCGCGGGTGAGGCGGTGGTCAGCCGCTCGACGGCCCAGGCGCTCGGGCTCGAGGTCGGTGCCCGGCTGGACGTCGCCGACGCCGGGACGGGTGACGACACCGGCAGCGTGCTGCGCGGCGTCCGGGTGGTCGGGCTGAGCGACCCCGTCGACGCCTCGTCGGCGTACTGGTTCGACCGGCCGCAGCGGGCCGACGCGCCGGCCGGGGGAGCGGTGCGCGGGGCGGAGGCCGTCTACGTCGGCTGGGGGACCCTGCGCTCCGGCGCCTGGCGCACGGTCACCACCACCCTCGACGTGCCGCTCGACCCGTCGGCCGTGCGGGTCGCGGACGTCGCGGCGACCCGGGCCGGGCTGACCCGGCTGCAGCGGGCGGCGACCGCTGCCGGGGCCCGCACGACGACCCGGCTGCCGGCGGTGCTCGACCGTGCCGCGGCCGCTCGGC
>NZ_BAAHBM010000013.1:0-64881 GCF_054776675.1 Angustibacter aerolatus | reverse complement strand
GACGGTGAGCCGCCCGGCCACGTGCTGGTCAACGTCTCTGCCGGTGCGGCCAGGTCGGCGGCGGCCACACCGGCCGCGTCGCCGAGCCCGGCGAGCCCGGCGGCCTGCTCGGCGAGGCGTGCCGCGCGCTCACCGAGCTCGGCCGGCGACGACGCGCTGAGCAGCACCAGCTCGGTCGGCACCGCCCGGGTGCGCCAGGGCCGCTGCGACCCGTCGGCCGGCCGGTGCTCCTCCAGCGTGACGTGGAAGTTGCTGCCGCCGAACCCGAAGCTCGACACCGCAGCACGCCGCGGGTGACCGGCCGGCCGCACCCAGGGCCGCACCGCGGTGGCCAGGTGGAACGGGCTGCCGTCGAGCCCCAGCGCGGGGTTCGGCCGCTGCACCTTGAGCGTCGGCGGCAGCACCCGGTGGTGCAGGGCGAGCACCGCCTTGAGCAGCCCCGCCGCACCCGCCGCCGCCTTCGTGTGGCCGATCTGCGACTTCACCGACCCGAGCGCGCACCACCCGGCGTCCGGGCGGCCGGTGCCGGCGAACACCTCGCGCAGCGCGGCGACCTCGGCCGCGTCGCCGGCCGTCGTGCCGGTGCCGTGGGCCTCGACCAGCTCGACCGTCTCGGGGCCGTACCCCGCGTCGTCGTAGGCGCGGCGCAGCGCCCGCACCTGACCGGCCGGGAGCGGCGCGTACACCGACGTGCCGCGGCCGTCCGACGCGCTGCCCAGCCCGCGCACGACGGCGTGGACGCGGTCGCCGTCGCGCTCGGCGTCGGCCAGCCGCTTCAGCGCGTAGAGCACGACGCCCTCGCCGAGCACCGTGCCGTCGGCGTCGTCCGAGAAGGGCCGGCAGTCGCCGGACGGCGACAGCGCCGGCGTCTTGGAGAACGAGGTGAACATGCCGATGTCGTTGCTGGCGTCGACCCCGCCGCTGATCACCAGGTCGCAGCGGCCGAGCGACAGGTCACCGAGCGCGACCGACAGCGCGGCGAGCGAGCTCGCGCACGCGGCGTCCGTCGTGTGGTTCGGGCCCTGCAGGTCGAACCGGTTCGCGATGCGCCCGGCCACGACGTTGGTCAGCAGGCCCGGGAACGTCGACTCCTGCCAGGGCGGGTAGTGCCCGGCGATCCGGTCGCTGACCTGCTGCACGACGTCGTCCGGCAGCCCCTGCTCGCGCAGCGCCCGCTGCCACACCGGCCACTGGGTACGGGCGTGCATCCGCTGCAGCAGCTCGAGAGCGGCCGCGCCGAGCACCACGCCGACCCGGGTGCGGTCGACCCCGGCCAGCCCGCCGGCGTCGGCCAGCACCTGGTCGGCGACGGTCAGCGCCAGCAGCTGGGCGGCGTCGGTCGCGGGCAGCGAGCGGGGCGGCACCCCGTGCCGCAGCGGCTCGAACGCGACGGACGGGACGAAGGCGCCGCGCCGCCCGTACGTGCGGTCCGGCGCCGCCGGGTCGGGGTCGTACGACTCGGTCAGCACCCAGCGGTCGGCCGGCACCTCCGTCACCTGGTCGCGGCCGGCGACCACCGTGCGCCAGAAACCGCCGACGTCGGTCGAGCCGGGCAGCACCGCCCCGAGGCCGATGACGGCGACGGGCACCTGGCGACTCACGCGAACCGCCGCGGGGCGACCGACAGCGCGCCGTCGGGGACGTCGACGCCGGCCGCCCGCAGCTGGTGCGCGCGGGTCACGACGCCCGCACCCTCCAGCAGGTTCAGCGCGATCTGCCGGACGTCGCGCGCGGCCAGGCCCTCGAGGTGGCTGCCGCGCACCCAGTCGTTGAACGCACCCGTCGCCGGCCCGCTCCAGAGCTGGTAGTCGGCCTGCCGCTCCGGGTCGCCGGCGACCGCCCAGCTGCTCGACCGGCCCAGGTACCAGCGGAACACCAGGGCCATCAGGTGCCGCGGGTCGGCGTCGGCGCGGCGCAGCTGCTCGGGGTCGCGGTCGGCCCAGAAGGCCCGGGTCAGCGCCGTCACCTGCTCGACCGTCGCCCGGAAGACGTCGCGCTCGAGCCGCTCGCGCACCGCCGGGTCGAGCTCGTGCAGCCCGCCGTGCGTCTGCCACAGCTCGTGCAGCCGGGCCGCCCGCGGCGCGAACAGCGTGCCGCGCGACAGCACCTGCACGGTCTGCCCGAGCTCGAACGCGTCGGCGGCGGGTGCGCGGGCGACGTCGTCGGCGGCGGCCGCGGCGAGCAGCTGCTTGGCCCGCACCGACAGCGCGGCCTCGGTGGCGGTCTGGTTCACCGAGCCGGTCACGACGTACGCCGCGCCCAGGGCGAAGGCCGCGGCCACCGCGCCCGGCGTGCCGAGACCCCCCGCGGCCCCGACCCGCACCGGGCGGTCGAGGCGGGCGGCGAGCTCGTCGCGCAGCTGCAGCACCCGGGGCAGCACCGCGACGAGCGGTCGGTGGTCGGTGTGGCCGCCGCTGTCGCCCTCGACCGTGACGTCGTCGGCGACCGGCACCAGCGCAGCCAGCCGGGCCTCGTCGTCCGTCAGGTCGCCGTCGGCCACCAGCCCGGCCAGCAGGTCGGACGGCGGCGGCACCATGAACCGGGCCGCCACCTGCGGGTGCGACACCTTGACGACGACGCGGGTGTCGCGCACGACGCGGCCCGAGCGGTCGCGGTGCAGGCCGGAGGCCGCGCAGAGCACCGCCGCCGGGGTCGGCTCGACGAACGCGGACAGCGACACGCAGGGCACGGCCGCCTCGGCGAGCAGCCGCGCCACCTGCAGCCCGGCCGCGGGCTCGGTGGGCGTGCTGATCAGGTTCACCGCCCAGCCCCGGTCGCCCAGCCGGCCGATCAGCCGGTCGACGTCGCGCTGCACCCGCTCGGGGTCGAGCCCCGCGGCGCCCAGCACGCCGAGCAGCCCGGCGCGCGAGGCGGCCTCGACCAGGTCGGGGCCGGCGATGCCGTTGGCCATCTCGCCCACGACGTACGGGAAGCGGACGCCGTGGGCCTCGGTGAAGCCGCGCCCGCCCAGCCACTCGGGGTACAGCGGCGGCAGCGTGCCGACCACCCGGCCGGACCGCGGGTCGCCGACGACCACGCCGTACCCGCCGCCGCCCTCGTCGCGGACGACGTGCGCGGGCTCGTGCAACCGGCGGGCGGCCTCCGCGACGTCGCGCGTCCCGACCTGGCCGGGGGCGGCCCGGGCCGAGAGGGTCGTCACGCCGGCACCCCCGCCGCGACGGGCTGCGGCAGCACCCCGCGCAGCAGGTCGTCGAGCGTCGGCGGCGCCGCGGCGGGATCCGGCGGGCCGAGCACCGACCGGGCGCGGACGTCGTCGTACCGGCGGCGGTGGCTCAGGTAGCCGGTGAAGCCCTCGAAGCCCGCGGCCACCTGCTCGACGGGCGTCGGGTCGGGCACCGGGCCGTCGACCAGCCGCAGGCGCAGCGGCGCGACGCGCTCGATCAGCTCGGTGAGCACCTGCACGCGCACGTCGCGGTCGGCGACCACGTGGAAGGTGTCGACCCAGCCGCCCGGGGGTGCCGCGGCGAGCCGCACCATCGCCCGCGCGGCCGCGCCGACCGGCAGCAGGTTGAGGTGACCGGCCGGGTCGCCCGGCACGCGCACGGTGGCACCGGCCGGAGCGGCGGCCGCGGCCGAGCGGGCCATCCGCTCGAGCACCTGCAGCGGGTGGCCGGGCAGCTCGGGGTGCGGCGGCCGGCGCGACACCAGGATGCTCGGGCGCAGCACCACGGCCCGGCGTCCGGGCTGCGCGCACCAGGCGTGCACCACCTGCTCGCCGTCGTGCTTCGAGCGCTCGTACGGGTTCTCGAAGCCGGTGGAGGCGTCGAGGTCGCCCTCGCGCACCACGCCGCGCCGCCGGGCACCCGCGACGAACGCGGTGCTCACGTGCACCACGAGCGGCGGACGACGGGCGGCACCGGCCACCGCGAGCACCCGCTGCGTGCCCTCGACGTTGGTCGCGCGCAACCGGGCGGGGTCGTCGTCGAGGGCGATGCTGCCGGCGACGTGCCAGACGCTCTCGTGCTGCTCGGCCAGCTCGCGCGCGACGCCCTCGCCCAGCCCGAGACCGGGGCGCAGCAGGTCGGCGGGCACCACCCGCACCCGGCGAGCCAGCGCCGCCGCGTCGTCGTCCGGCACCCCGCTCAGCTGCAGGTACCGGTGCACGCGGTGCGCGGCGTCGGCGGCACGGGCCAGCAGCGTCACCTCGTCGTGCGACGCCAGCAGCTCGTGCACGAGCCGCAGCCCGAGGAACCCGGTGCCACCCGTGACCGCGGCGCGTCGCGGAGACCGCTGCACTCCGACCTCCACGTGACGCCCAGCCGGACAGGCGGTGGCGGCCACGACGGACGACGCGAACGCACCGACAACTGTTCTATCCGATCGATGTCACGGGCGCAACCATCGCCGGAGCAGCGATGTTGTCCCCGGTCAGCCGAGCGGGTCGGACGAGGTCAGGCCGTCGAGCCGCCGCAGGATGACGCCCTCGCGGAGCGCCCACGGCGACACGTCGAGCCGGTCGACGCCGAGCAGGTCGGTGGCCGCGTCGGCGACCACGGCCCCGGCGAGCAGCTGCCGCGCGCGCCGCGGCGACACCCCGGCCAGGGCGGCGCGCTCGGCGGTCCACAGCCCGGCCAGCCGCTCGACGAGCGCCACCAGGTCGGCGCGCTGCAGGCTGCGGGGCGCGTACGGCCCCTCGGACGACGGCGCCGCGCCGGCGATGCGGGCCAGCGAGCGGAAGGTCTTGCTCGACCCGACGACGCGGTCGGGACGGCCGTGCACGGTCACGCCCCGCACCAGCCGCGCCACCTCGGTGCGCACGTACCGGCGCAGCGCCCGCACGTCGTCGGCGGACGGCGGGTCCCCGGGCAGCAGGTCGCGGGTCAGCCGCCCGGCGCCCAGCGGCAGCGACTCGGCGACGTCCGGCACCTCGTCGAGGCCGGCCGCGACCTCGAGCGAGCCGCCGCCGATGTCGAGCACCAGCAGCCGCCCGCTCGACCAGCCGAACCAGCGGCGGACGGCGAGGAACGTCAGCCGCGCCTCGTCGGCACCGCTCAGCACCTGCAGGTCGACGCCGGTCGACGCCCGCACCTCGGCCAGCACCGCGTCGCCGTTCGGCGCCTCGCGGATCGCGCTGGTGGCGAAGGCCAGCAGCTGCTCGCAGCCCTGGTCCTCGGCGACGGCCGCCGCCTCGGCCACGAAGGCCCGCAGGTCGCGGGCGCCGGCCGGGTCGATCGCGCCGTCGTCGGTGAGGTGCTCGGCGAGGCGCAGCTCGGCCTTGTGCGAGAACGCGGGGAGCGGGTGCCCGCCCTGGTGGGCGTCGACCACGAGCAGGTGCACGGTGTTGGAGCCGACGTCGAGGACCCCCAGGCGCACGACCAGGACCCTATCGACACGTAGGGTTCGCGCGTGAAGGAGACCCCGCTCGACGTCGACCGCACGTACGTCGAGTTCGTCGACCCAGGTGGCGCCGACGACGACGAGCAGCAGGTGTTCCGCTGCGACCTCACCTGGCTGACGTCGTCCTGGACCTGCGTCTTCGGCTCGGGCTGCAAGGGCATCTACGCCGACCGCCCGGACGACGGCTGCTGCACCCTCGGCGCGCACTTCACCGAGCAGTCCGACGTCGACAACGTGACGCGGGCGGTGGCGCTGCTGACCCCCGAGACGTGGCAGCTGCACCCCGACGCGCAGACCGACGGCTGGACCGAGGAGGAGGACGGCGACACCAAGACCCGGGTGGTCGACGGCGCCTGCATCTTCCTGAACCGCAAGGGGTTCGCCGGCGGGTACGGCTGCGCGTTCCACCACGAGGCGGCCCGGCAGGGCGTGGCCTTCCACACCCTGAAGCCCGAGGTGTGCTGGCAGCTGCCGCTGCGGCGCACCTACCGGCAGGTCGAGCGGCCCGACGGCTCCGAGTACCTCGAGACCACCATCGGCGAGTACGACCGGCGCGGCTGGGGCCCCGGCGGCCACGACCTCGACTGGTACTGCTCGGGCAACCCCGAGGCCCACGTCGGCGCGGTGCCGGTGTTCCGGGGCAGCGAGGGCGAGCTGCGCGACCTGATGGGCGACGCGGCGTACGAGCTGCTGGCACGGCACTGCGAGGCGCACCTCGAGCTGGTGGCGGCGGCCCGCGGCACGGCGGCCGGGCGCCGGCTGTTGCCGCTGCTGGTGCACCCCGCGACGCTGAAGGCCGAGCAGAAGGCCGAGCGGCGCGCGGCCCGGCGGGGCTGACCACCGTGGCGCTTCCGGGCGTGGTGCCCAGCCCGAACACCTGGCGCTTCCCCGACGTCTACGAGCTCGAGAACCAGTCGCTCGACGCCGACGGCGTGCTCGAGCCGGCGATGCTCGGGGTGCACGACTGGACCGGCCAGGTGGTGGTCGACGTCGGCTGCGGCGCCGGGTTCCACCTGCCGGCCCTCGCCCGGCGCGCCGCCCGAGTCGTCGGCGTCGAGCCGCACCCGCCGCTGCTGTCGCGGGCGCGGGCCCGCGTGCGGCTCGCCGGGCTGACCGACGTCGAGGTGCTGTCGGGCACCGCGCAGGCCCTGCCGCTGCCCGACGCGTCGGTCGACGTGGCGGTGGCGCGGCTCGCCTACTTCTTCGGGCCGGGCTGCGAGCCGGGGCTGGCCGAGCTGGCCCGGGTGCTCCGCCGCGGCGGCACCGCCTTCGTGATCGACCACGACGGCTCGCGCTCGACGTACGGGCGCTGGTTCACGAGCTCGACGCCCCGCTACGACCCGGTCGCCGTGCAGCGCTTCTGGGACCGCCACGGCTGGACGACGCGCTCGCTCGACACCGTGCTGCGCACCCGCGACCGCGCGGGGTTCGAGGCCGTCGTCCGCATCGAGCTGCCGCCGCCCGCCGCCGACCGCGCGCTCGCCGAGGTCACCGGCGTCGAGGTCGACCACGCGATCGCCCTGCGGCACCGCACGTTCTAGCTGCCCTCGACCAGCCAGACCACGCCGTACGGCGGCAGCCACAGGTGGCCGTCGTCGCCGGCTGCCACGGGGTCGCCGGTGATCGCGTCGACGACGTCCGCCAGGCCCACGTCGCGCACGCGCTGCACCGGCCACGGGCGCCGCTCGCCGGTCACGTTGCACAGCTCGAGCAGCGGACCGAGCGGGTGCCGGCGCAGCACCGGCAGCACGCCGGGGTCGCTCGGCGTCAGCACCTCGGCCGCCACCGACGCGTCGAGGTGCGGCATCGCGGCCCGTGCCCGCACCAGCCGCTGCAGCCCCTCGAAGACGCGGCCGGGCACGGTCCCGGGGTCGTGCCGCCGGGCCACCGCACCGGGGTCGAGCCGCGGACGGTGCGCCCAGCGGTTGTCGTCGCCGTGCCCGGGCTCGTCGGCCCAGTGCGGGTCGTTCGGCTGCCCGAGCTCGTCACCCGACCAGAGCACCGGGACACCGCCCCAGCCGAGCACGATCGCGTGCGCCAGCAGCAGCCGGGCGAGCGCCGCGTCGACCTGCTGCGGGTCGACGGCGTCCGCCAGGCCGACCAGGCTCGCCGCGGTGCCGGAGATGCGCCGGTCACCCGTCGCGGGATCGTGCTGGAAGACGAGCCCGCGCGCCCACGAGCCCGGGAAGTCGCCGCCGTACCAGTCCGACAGGAACGCCCGGTGCGCGTGCCCGTCGAGCCCGACGGCCGCGGCGTCCGCGTCGTCGACCGCCCAGCCGATGTCGTCGTGGCAGCGCACGTACGCGACCCACGCCGTCGTCGACGGCACCGGCGGCAGCGCCGCGAGCGCCCGGGCGGCCAGCCGCACGTCACCGCTGGCGAGCATCGACCACACGTGCACCATGAGGCCGTTGTGGTACGCCAGGTCGCTCACCCGGCCGTGGTGGCGGCCCTGACCGAGGTAGTGCACGAGGTCGTGCGGCCCGACGATCGCCTCGGCCTTGAAGACCGTCGCCGGGCAGGCGATGCGGGCCACCGCGCGCAGCGCCTGGGTGATGGCGTGCACCTCGGGCTGGTTCTGGCAGCTGGTGCCCAGTCGCTTCCAGAGGAACGCGATCGCGTCGAGCCGCAGCACCTCGACGCCGAGCCCGGCGAGGAACAGCACGACGTCGACGAGCTCGGCGAGCACGTCGGGGTTCGACCAGTCGAGGTCCCACTGGAAGGTGTTGAACGTCGTCCAGACCCAGCCGTCGAGCTCGTCGTCCCAGGTGAAGCTGCCGGGCGCGGTGGCCGGGAACACCTCGGGCAGCGTGCGCTCGTAGGCGTCGGGCCCGGTGCGGTCGGGGAACACGTGGAAGTACCGCCGGTACCGCTCGTCGCCGGTCCGGGCCGCCACCGCCCACGGGTGCTCGCGGGCGACGTGGTTCAGCACCAGGTCGAGCACCAGGCTGATGCCCTCGCGCCGCAGCCTGGTCGCGAGGTCGCGCAGGTCGTCGAGCGTGCCGAGGTCGGGGCGGACGGCGCGGTAGTCGGCCACCGCGTACCCGCCGTCGCTGTCGCCCTCGCGCGGCAGCAGCAGCGGCATGAGGTGCAGGTAGCCGACGCCGAGCTCGCGCAGGTACCCCACCCGCTCGCCGACGCCGGCCAGGTCGCCGCCGAACCGCTCGGCGTACGCCGCGTACCCGACGAGCGTCTCGTCCTGGAACCAGTCGGGGCGCAGGGTGCGCTGCTCGTCGAGCCGGTGCAGCTCGGGGTCGCGCTCGGCGAACGCCCGCGCCGCCTGCGCCACCACCCGCAGCGCCAGCGCGTCGGCGTCCCGCGCGTAGACGGTGGCGAGCGCGTCGTGCAGGTCGTCCCACCAGCGGTCGAGGCGCAGCCCGAACGTCTGCCGTCGGTGCGGCTCGACGTCGCCGAGGTGCGCGGCGGCCGCCTCGTGGGCCGCCCGCGGAGCCGTCGTCATGCGCCAGACGCTAGCCGCTCGTCCACAGGCTGCGCGTGGCTGCGGCGGGCTGTCGGTGGGGCGACCTAGGGTCTGTCCCGTGCCCGCCTCCACCGCCCGCAAGCCCGCACCCCGCCCGGCGTACCGCTGCGCCGAGTGCGGCTGGGTGACGTCGAAGTGGGTCGGTCGCTGCGGCGAGTGCCAGGCCTGGGGGTCGGTCGAGGAGGCCGGTGGCGCGCCGGTCGGCCGGGCGACCACGGCCGGGCCGGTGAGCTCCGCGGCGCTGCCCATCGCGGACGTCGACGCGCAGGCCGCGCACGCCCGGCCGACGGGTGTCGCCGAGCTCGACCGCGTGCTCGGCGGCGGCCTCGTGCCGGTCGCCGTCGTGCTGGTCGCGGGCGAGCCGGGCATCGGCAAGTCCACGCTGCTGCTCGACGTGTGCGGCCGGGCCGCCCGCGAGGGCCGCCGCGTGCTCTACCTGACCGGCGAGGAGTCCGCCGCGCAGGTGCGGCTGCGCGCCGACCGCATCGGCGCGCTCGCGGCCGACCTGTGGCTGGCCGCCGAGACCGACCTCGGCGCCGTGCTCGGGCACGTCGACCAGGTGCGGCCCGACCTCGTCGTCGTCGACTCCGTGCAGACCGTCGGGTCGGCGCAGGTCGACGGCGCGCCCGGCGGCGTCTCGCAGGTGCGCGAGGTGGCCGCGGCCCTCATCGGCGTGGCCAAGGCCCGCGGCATCGCGACGCTGCTCGTCGGCCACGTCACCAAGGACGGCTCGATCGCCGGGCCCCGCGTGCTCGAGCACCTGGTCGACGTCGTCGTGCAGTTCGAGGGCGACCGGCACTCGCGGCTGCGGCTCGTGCGCGCCTCCAAGAACCGCTACGGCCCCACCGACGAGGTCGGCTGCTTCGACCTCTCCGACGCCGGCATCGTGGGGCTCGCCGACCCCTCTGGCCTGTTCCTCAGCACCGGCCGCGGCGAGCCGGTGCCCGGCACCTGCGTCACCGTGACGCTCGAGGGCCGGCGGCCGCTCGTCACCGAGGTGCAGTCGCTGGTGGCGCCGAGCGCGCTGCCCACGCCGCGCCGCGCGACGTCCGGCCTCGACAGCAGCCGGGTGGCGATGGTCACCGCCGTCATGGACCGCCGCGCCGGCATCAAGGTCGGGCAGGCCGACGTCTACGTCTCCACCGTCGGCGGGGTCAAGGTCGCCGAGCCGGCCGCCGACCTCGCCGTCGCGCTCGCCATCGCCGGCGCGACCACCGACCGCCCGCTCGTGCCGCGCACCGTCGCGTTCGGCGAGGTCGGGCTGGCCGGCGAGATCCGCCCCGTCGGCGGCGTGCCGCGGCGGCTGTCCGAGGCCGCGCGACTCGGCTTCACCACCGCGATCGTCCCCGTCGGCGCGCTCGAGTCGGGCCGGGCGCCGTCCGGTCTGCGGGTGCTCGAGGTCGCCGACCTGGCCGCCGCCGCGCGGGTCGCCACCCTCCGCGCGGTCTGACGACGGGCTGGTGGTGGCCGAGTCGTGACCCGCCGTGCCGACGCAGGCCCCTGACCTGCCGGGGCCCGCCGGGTACGATCCGTCACGCGCGGTGTCACCGCGTCGACCGATGTCGACCAGATGCAGCACGACGGGCCCGGGGGGTGAGCGGTGGCGGCGACGACGAGCGACGACGACCTGGTGCTGGCCACCCTCGCGGCCGTCGCCCCCGGCACCGAGCTGCGCGACGGCCTCGAGCGCATCCTGCGCGGCCGCACCGGCGCCCTGATCGTGCTCGGCTTCGACCGCACCGTCGACTCCATCGCCACCGGCGGCTTCCCGCTCGACGTCGAGTTCTCGGCCACCCGGCTGCGCGAGCTGGCCAAGATGGACGGCGCGATCGTCTGCGACCGCGAGGCCAGCCGCATCCTGCGCGCCGCCACCCAGCTGCTGCCCGACCCGAGCATCGAGACGGCGGAGTCCGGTACCCGGCACCGCACCGCCGAGCGCGTCGCCAAGCAGACCGGCTACCCGGTCATCTCGGTGAGCCAGTCGATGCGCATCGTCGCGCTCTACGTGGGCAACCGGCGGCACGTGCTCGAGGACTCCAGCGCGATCCTGTCGCGGGCCAACCAGGCCCTCGCCACCCTCGAGCGCTACAAGCTGCGCCTCGACGAGGTGACCGGCACGCTCTCGGCGCTCGAGATCGAGGACCTCGTCACCGTGCGCGACGTCGCCGCCGTCGTCCAGCGCCTCGAGATGGTCGGCCGGATCAGCGACGAGATCGCCGGGTACGTCGTCGAGCTCGGCACCGACGGCCGGCTGCTCACCCTGCAGCTCGAGGAGCTCACCGGCGGCCTCGGCGGCGACCGCGAGCTCGTCGTGCGCGACTACCTCGCGCCGGACGCCGACGCCGACGACGTCGCCGAGATGCTCGCCCGGCTCGCTCAGCTCACCTCGACCGACCTGCTCGACCTCGCCTCCGTCGCCCGCATCATGGGCTACAGCACCGTCGGCGACGCCCTCGACGCCGCCGTCAGCCCGCACGGCTACCGGCTGCTCAGCAAGGTGCCGCGGCTGCCCGGCGCGATCGTCGACCGGCTCGTCGAGCACTTCGGCAGCCTGCAGAAGCTGCTCGCCGCCGGCCTCGAGGACCTCATGGCCGTCGACGGCGTCGGCGAGGGCCGGGCCCGCGCCGTCCGCGAGGGGCTGTCGCGGCTCGCCGAGTCGAGCATCCTGGAGCGCTACGTCTGACCTGCTGGTCCCGCTGCTGCGCTGGTACGACGAGCACGCACGAGACCTGCCCTGGCGCGCCCCCGACCGGACGCCGTGGGGCGTGCTGGTCAGCGAGGTGATGCTGCAGCAGACCCAGGTCGGCCGGGTGCTGCCGCGCTGGCTCGAGTGGATGGACCGCTGGCCGACCCCCGCCGACCTCGCCGCCGCCTCCCCCGGCGACGTGCTGCGCGCCTGGGACCGCCTCGGCTACCCCCGCCGCGCCCTGCGCCTGCACCGCGCCGCCGCCCAGCTCGTCGAGCGCCACGGCGGCCAGGTGCCAGCCGACCTCGACGCGCTGCTCGCCCTCGACGGCATCGGCTCCTACACCGCGGCCGCCGTCGCGACCTTCGCCCACGGCCGCCGGCACGCCGTCGTCGACACGAACGTGCGCCGGGTGCTGGTGCGCGCCGTCTCCGGCCGCGCGCTCCCGGCGCCGTCGCTCACCGCCGCCGAGCTGCGCCTCGCCGAGTCGCTGGTGCCCGACGACCCCGACCGGGCGCCGCGCTGGGCGATCGCCGTCATGGAGCTCGGCGCCCTCGTCTGCACCGCCCGCGCCCCCGCCTGCCCCGCCTGCCCGGTGCACGACCGCTGCGCCTGGGTGCGCGCGGGCAGCCCCCCGCACGACGGCCCCGCCCGCCGCACCCAGGGCTTCGACGGCACGGACCGCCAGGTGCGCGGCCGCCTCCTCGCCGTCCTGCGCGCCGCGCCCGGCCCGGTCACCGACGCCGACCTCGCCGCCGCCGTCCCCGACGCCGACCTGCGCGACCCCGCCCAGCGCACCAGGTGCCTCGCCTCCCTCGTCGAGGACGGGCTCGTGGACGCTGTTGCTCTCGGGTGGGCGCTTCCCGCGTGACCCTCTCGGTCCTCGCCCCCTCGTCCGGGCCGGCCGCGGCACCCTCCGGGCGACTGGCTCGCGAGCGCTCGCCTCGACGTCGCCACTCCGGGTACCCCGGCCGGCCCTTCAGCGTGATCTCTCCCCGCGGGCCGTCGCTCCCGCCCTGCCGCTCGCACCGCGACTTCTCGCTGGGTCTCCTGCTGTGGCCGGTTCTCCCTCCGCCTGACCTCTCCCCGTCCCGCGTCTCCCCGCCGTCGACCTCTCCCCGTGCGGCGACCTCTCCCTGTGGTGGCGCGCCACGTGAAGTCGGTTCGCGCACCGTTCCCTTGGTGTGCACGCCCCTCGAACGGTGCCCCCGCCACGTGAGGCTCTCGTCGTCCGCCGTCCGCCGTCCGCCGTCCGCGTGCGCTGCGCGCCACGTGAAGTCGGCTCGGGCACCGTTCCTGTGGCGTGCACCCCCCTCGAACGGTGCCCTCGCCACCCGAAGCCCCCCCCGCGCGAGGGACCCGTCGATCACCTGAAGCAGGTGGAGGGTCGCTTCACGGGGGTTCTGCGCCTCGTGAAGCGACCGCGGGCCTGCTTCACGTGATCGACGTCGCCGCGGGGGCCGCGGGCGGGGCTAGGCTCCCGTGCTCGTGCGCCCCTATCCGACCCTCGCCGTCGCGGGGTTCCGGCGGTTCGCGGCGTACCGGGCGGCGACGGCCGCGGGGGCTGTGACGAACACGGTGTTCGGGTTCGTCAAGGGAGCGATCGCGGGGGCTGCGGTGGCGGGGGCGGGCGGCGCGATCGCGGGGTACACGCGGGAGGGGGCGCAGACGAACGCGTGGCTCGTGCAGGGGCTGCTCGCGGCGATGGCGCTGTTCGGGTGGTCGGAGCTGGCCGACCGGATCCGCACCGGGGACGTCGCGATCGACCTCGCGCGGCCGGTCGACCTGCAGCTGGCGTGGCTGGCGCAGGACCTGGGGCGGGCGGCGTTCGTGCTGCTGCCGCGCGGGCTGCCGCCGGTGCTGGTGGGGGCGCTGACGACGGGCCTCGAGCTGCGGGCGCCGGGCTGGCAGCTGGCCGTGGCGGTGCCGAGCATCGTGCTGGGGGTGGCGATCAGCTTCGCGGGACGGTTCCTGATGAACCTGGCGGCGTTCTGGCTGCTCGACGTGCGCGGCGTCGTCACGCTGTACGTCGTGGTGTCGACGGTGTTCAGCGGGCTGATCATCCCGGTGCACTGGTTCCCGGGCTGGCTGGGCACGGTGGCCGACTGCACGCCGTTCCCGTCGATCCTGCAGGCGCCGGTCGACGTGATCCAGGGCCGGGTGCAGGGTGCGCAGGTGGCGCAGACCCTGCTGCTGCAGGTCGGGTGGCTGCTCGTCACGATGCTGGCCGGGCGCGTGGTGCTGGCCCGGGCGACGGCGAAGCTGGTGGTGCAGGGTGGGTGACGTCGGCGGGGTCGCCGAGCGGCTGCGGCCGTACCGCGTGCTGGTGCGCTCGCGGGTGCGCGCGCAGACCAGCTACCGCGCGAGCTTCGCCCTCGACGTGCTGGGCAACGTGGGCATCGGGGCGATCGAGTTCGTCGAGATCTACACCATCCTGACGCGGGTCGACGGCCTCGGCGGGCTCGACGCGAGCGGTGCCCTGCTGGTGTTCGCGCTGGCCAACGTGGCGTTCTCGCTGGCCGATCTCGCGGTCGGGCACGTCGACGAGCGGCCGAGGTACCTGCGGGCCGGCACCCTCGACGCGTTCCTGCTGCGGCCGCTGCCGGTGCTCGCACAGCTCATGACCGCGGACGTGTCGCTGAAGCGGCTCGGACGCACCGCCCTGGCCCTCGTGGTGCTCGCCGTCGCCGCGCCCACCGCCGTCTCCGACTGGACGCCGGGACGCGTGGCCCTGCTCGTGCTGACCCCGCTGGTGGGTGCGGTGCTCTTCGCGGCGCTGTTCGTCGTGGCGAGCGCCTGCCAGTTCTGGCTGGTCGACGGCAGCGAGCTGACGAACTCGTTCACCTACGGCGGGTCGTACGCGGCGTCGTACCCGGCGAGCGTCTACGGGGTGGTGCTGCGCACGGTGTTCGCGTTCGTGGTGCCGGCGGCGTTCGTGGCGTACCTGCCGGCGCTGCTGCTGACCGGCTCACCCGGCCCGGCGGGGCTGCCGTCGTGGCTCGGCTGGTGCACGCCGGTCGTGGCGCTGCTCGCCTGGGCCGTGGCCGGGCTGACCTGGCGGGCGGGTCTGCGGCACCACACGGGGGCGGGCGGATGAGCGACCTGGTGGTCGAGACCCACGACCTGCGCCGCGAGTTCGTGGTGCGGACGGCGCGCGGTCGGCTGCGGCGCACCACGACGACGGTGGTCGCGGTCGACGGGCTGAGCGTCGCGATCGAGGCCGGCGCTGCGGTCGGGTCGATCGGGGCGAACGGCGCGGGCAAGTCGACGACGATCAAGATGCTCACCGGCATCCTGGTGCCGACGTCGGGCAGCGTGCGCACCTGCGGCCTCGAGCCGGTGGCGCACCGCCGGGAGGTCGCCCGGCAGGTCGGGGTGGTGTTCGGCCAGCGCAGCCAGCTGTGGTGGGACCTGCCGCTCGACGAGTCGTTCACGATCCTCGGCGCCCTGCACCGGCTCGGCCCGCGGGCGCTGCGCGCGCGGCACGACGAGCTGGTCGACCGGCTCGAGCTGGCGGAGTTCCTCGGCACCCCGGTGCGGCAGCTGTCGCTCGGGCAGCGGATGCGCGGCGAGGTGGCGGCCGCGCTGCTGCACTCGCCGCGCCTGGTGGTGCTCGACGAGCCGACGATCGGCCTCGACGTGCTGAGCAAGGAGCGGCTGCGCCGGTTCCTGCGCGAGGAGCGCGCCGAGCACGGCACCACGCTGCTGCTCACGACCCACGACATGGGCGACGTCGAGCGGCTGTGCGACCGCGTGCTCGTGGTCGACCGCGGCCGGCTGGTGTACGACGGCACCCTGCCGGGGCTGGTCGAGCGGGTCGGGGCCGACCGGGTGCTGACCGTCGACCTCGCCGAGCCCGCACCGCCGCTCGACGCGGTGCCGGGCACCCGGCTGGTGGGGGTCGAGGCCGACGGCTTGCGGCAGCGGCTGGCGTTCGCACCCGGCGACACCACGGCGGCGGCGGTGCTGGCCGCGGTGAGCGCGGTGGCCGAGGTGCGCGACCTCGGGGTCGAGGAGCCGGACGTCGAGGACGTCGTCCGCCGGCTGTACCTGAGCCGGCGCGAGGATCAGCAGCCGGGCAGCGCCTCGAACCGGTAGCCGCGCCGGGCCAGCACGGGCAGCGCCTGCCGCAGCGCCGCGACGGTCTCGTGCCGGTCGCCGCCGCCGTCGTGCAGCAGCACCACGCGGCCGGGGCGCGCCTCGTGCTCGAGCTCGTGCACGACGTGCTTCGTGCCGGGCTCCTCCCAGTCCTCGGTGTCGACGTCCCACAGCACGGTCTGCAGGTGCCGGGCCGCGAGCGCCGCACGCACGTGCGCGTCGACGGCGCCGAAGGGCGGCCGCACGCAGCGGGCCGCGGGGCCGCCGGCCAGCTCGCTCGACAGCCGCTTCGCGGTGACCTTCGTGAGGTTCGCGTGGTGCGAGGTGTGGTTGCCGATCGCGTGCCCGGCCGCGCGCACCGTGGCGGCGGTCTGCGGGAAGCGCCGCACCTCCATGCCGATCTCGAAGAACGTCGCCCGCGCGTGGTGCTGCCGCAGCACGGCCAGCACCTTCGGCGTCCAGGTGGGGCTCGGCCCGTCGTCGAAGGTCAGGTACAGCACCTTGCCCGGCCGGCTGGGCGCCTGCGCGTCGGCACCGGTGCGGGTGGCGGCCGGCGTGGGCGGGTGTCCCGTCGCGCGGGCCGAAGCGGTCGGCAGGGGGCCGCGGACCGCCTGGACCCGGGGTTCGGCCCCCGCGTCGGGACGCCACCAAAGGGCCGGGGACGCCGCGGCGCAGAGCAGCGCGACGACCGCCGCGACCAGCACCAGCACGTGCGGCCGGCGCGTCACCCCTGCTCCAGCGAGAGCAGCATGCGGGAGTTGCCCAGGGTGTTGGGCTTCACGCGGTCGAGGTCGAGGAACTCGGCCACGCCCTCGTCGTACGAGCGCAGCAGCTCGTTGTAGACGGCCGGGTCGACGGGTGCGCCCTCGATCTCGACGAAGCCGTGCCGAGCGAAGAAGGCGGTCTCGAAGGTCAGGCAGAACACCCGCGAGACGCCGAGGTCGCGGGCGCGGGCGACGAGCGCCTCGAGCAGCGCCCCGCCGACGCCGAGCCCGTGCCGGTCGGGTGCGACGGCGAGCGTGCGCACCTCGGCAAGGTCGTCCCACAGCACGTGCAGGGCGCCGCAGCCGACGACCTCGCCGTCGAGCTCGGCGACCACGAACTGCTGCAGGCCCTCGTAGTAGGCGACGGCGTCCTTGCTCACCAGGACGCGAGCGCGGGCGAGCGGCTCGACCAGGTCGCGGATGCTGCGGACGTCGTGGGTGCGGGCCGCCCGCACGATCAGGGGCGGGACGTCGGGCACCGGGACATCCTGCCGCAGCGACACCCCTCGGTGAGCACCGACCCGCCAGCACCTCGCGACCGAGGGCCGAACGGGTGACGCGCGACACGTGTCACGCGGAACGTGACGCTCTGCTGTCACCCGCTTGCCGGATCGAGCGCCCGGGCAGCGGCGACGAAGCCCCTTGCATGAGCGGGACGGGGACGGCCGGGCGACGCCAGGTGCTGCGCGGCGCGGTGAGCACCGCCGCGGCGGGCACCGCGACGTCGGCCGCCGTGTACCTGCCGACGGACAGCCGGCTGCACCTGCTGCGCCGGGCGACGTTCGGGCCGACGCAGGCCTCGCTCGACGAGCTGGCCACCCTCGGCCGCGCGGCCTGGCTCGACCGCCAGCTGAAGCCCTCGACGATCGACGACGCCGCGTGCGACGGGTACGTCGGGCGGCTGCCCAGCCTGACCCGCCCGATCTGGAAGGTCCGCGACGACTACAGCGGCCAGAACGGCACCTGGGCGCTGATGAACGCGCTGGTGCAGGCGACCGTCACGCGAGCGATCTGGAGCAAGCGGCAGCTGCTCGAGGTGATGGTCGACCTGTGGTCGAACCACTTCAACGTGACCTGCCCCTCGGCCGACGTCTGGGACAGCCGCGCGTCGTACGACCAGCTGCTGCGCAAGCACGCCCTCGGCTCGTTCAGCGACATGCTCGTCGGCGTCTCGACGCACCCCTCGATGCTGCGCTACCTCGACAACGCCTCCTCCACCGACACCGCGCCCAACGAGAACCACGGTCGCGAGCTGCTCGAGCTGCACACCGTCGGCGTCGGCAGCTACCCCGAGTCCGCGGTGAAGCAGAGCGCGCGCATCCTCACCGGCCTGTCGGTGAGCAGCGACAGCGGCGACTTCCTCTACAAGCCCTGGTACCACTGGGTCGGCCCGGTGTCGGTGCTCGGCTTCAGCCACGTCAACGACACCGAGACCGGTGGCTACGACGTCGCGGTGAAGTACCTGCGCTACCTGGCGACGCACCCGTCGACGGCGAAGAACGTCGCCACCAAGCTGGCCCGCCGGTTCGTCTCCGACACGCCGTCCGACGCGCTCGTGAGCGAGCTGGCCAGCGTCTACCTGAAGAACGCGACGCAGATCGCCCCGGTGCTGCGGGCGCTGTTCGCCAGCGCGGAGTTCGCCGCGAGCACCGGCGCCAAGGTGAAGCGGCCCTACGAGGACCTCGTCTCGACCGTTCGCACCCTCGGCATCACGCCGGCGGCCACCGGCACCGCCGGCATCCAGGCGCTGTCGTGGCTGGCGAGCGAGGCCGGCCAGCCGGCGCTCGGCTGGGGTCCGCCGAACGGCTACCCGGACGTCGCGGCCGCCTGGCAGTCCCCCGACCAGACGCTGCGCCGCTGGAACCAGCACGTGGGCCTGGCCGCGAAGTGGTGGCCTTCGACGACCGACCTGACCTACCCCGGCGTCGAGCGGCTGCTGCCGTCGCCGCTGCCCGCCACGCACGGGGCGCTGCTCGACGTGCTCTCGACGAAGCTGGTGTTCCGCGCCCTGCGCCCGGCCCACCGCACCGCGATCCTCGGCTTCCTGAACGTCACCGCGTCGACGCCCCTGCGGTCGACCAGCGAGATGGCCACCTGGCGGCTGCCGTACGTCGTCGCGCTGATCCTCGACACCCCCTCCTTCCAGCTGCGTTAGGGACCTCCATGTCGACCGACCTGCACGACTGCACCTGCGCCGAGGGGTCGCAGCTCAGCCGGCGCTCGCTGCTCAAGCGCGCGGCGGCCGGCACCGCCCTCGCGGCCGCGGCGACCGCCACCGACGAGCTGGTGTCGTCGCGGTACGCGTACGCGACCGGCGGCTACACCGGCGACGTGCTGATCGTGCTGTCGCTGCGCGGCGGGTTCGACGGGCTGTCGGCGGTGGCGCCGGTGAACGACCCCGACTACCAGAAGCTGCGCCCGACCATCCGCATCCCGGTCTCGCAGGCCATCCAGCTCGACGACACCTTCGGCATGCACCCGGCCCTCGCCCCCCTCAAGCCCTACTGGGACGCCGGCAGCTTCGGCGTCGTGCACGCGGTGGGCCAGGAGTCGCCGACCCGCTCGCACTTCCAGGCGATGGACGAGCTCGAGCGCGCGGCGCCGGGCACCGGCCTGCGCACCGGCTGGCTCGACCGCACCCTCGGCCTGCGCCCCGCCACCTCGGCGTTCCAGGCCGCGCAGGTCGGTGGCAGCGGCGTCAGCCCCGCGTTCGCCGGCCCGAGCCCCGAGCTGGCCCTGGGCAGCGTCGACGCCTTCCAGCTGTCGGGCGCCGGCAACACCACCGACCTGGCCCGCTGGCGCACCGCGCTGAGCGGCATCCACGACGACGCGCCCTCGCAGCTGGCGGCCCCCGCACGCTCCACGCTCGCCGCGGTCGGCAAGACGTTCGAGCTGAAGAGCGCGGGCTACACCCCGGAGAACGGCGCGTCGTACTCGACGTCCAGCACGCTGGCCAAGGCGCTGCGCGACGTCGCCCGGCTCATCAAGGCCGGCGTCGGCCTGCAGGTCGCCGCGATCGACATCGGCGACTGGGACATGCACGCCGGCCTCGGGTCGCCGGGCAGCGGCTGGATGCGCGACAAGCTGTCCGACCTCGCGACCTCGCTCGCGTCGTTCGCCCGCGACATGGGCCCGACCGGCCTGACGAAGGTCACCGTGGTCACGCTCTCGGAGTTCGGCCGCCGCGCCGGCGAGAACGGCTCGGGGGGCCTCGACCACGGGCACGGCAACGCGGTGCTGATGCTCGGCGGCGGCGTCGCCGGCGGCCAGGTGCACGGCCGCTGGCCCGGGCTCGGCAAGGACCAGCTCGTCGACGGCGACCTCGCCGGCACCACCAGCTACCGCACGGTGCTCGGCGAGATCCTGCAGAAGCGCTGCGGCGCGGGCTCGCTCAGCGCGGTCTTCCCCGGGCTCAGCGAACCCGCCCTCGGCGTCGCCAGCAGCGCCTGACCCCCGCACCCCCCTTTCCGCCCCTCGTGCCGCTCTGCGCGCCTCAGCCCGCTTTCCGGCCACGAAGAGCGGGTCGAGCGGCGGAAAGCGGGTTGGGGCGCGGAAGGGTCCCGGGGTGCGGCCCTAGACTCCGCGCCCATGGTCACCAAGCAGGTGCGTGACGCCCCCGCCACCCTCGAGTCGGTGGCGGCGCTGGCCGGCGTCTCGCGCGCCACGGCGGGCCGGGTGCTGTCGGGCGCGACCAACGTCAGCGAGGGCGCCCGGACGTCGGTGCTGGACGCCGCGCGTCAGTTGTCGTACGTCACCAACCAGGCGGCGCGCTCGCTGGTCACCCGGCGCAGCGGCTCGGTGGCGTTCGTGGTCGCCGAGGCCGAGGACCGCGCGTTCGGCGACCCGTTCTTCCCGGGCCTGCTGCGCGGCGCGCACGCCGAGGTCTCCGCCGCCGGCAAGCAGCTGGTGTTCGTGATGGTGACCGACGAGCAGGACCGCCGGCAGCTCGAGCGCTTCGCCGCCGGCGGGCACGTCGACGCCGCGGTGTTCGTCTCGCTGCACGGCGACGACCCGCTGCCGCGCACGCTGCGCGACGCCGGGGTGCCGGTGGTGCTGAGCGGCCGCCCCTACCGCGCGGGCACGCGGTTCCCGTTCGTCGACGCCGACAACGAGGGCGGCGCGGCGCTGGCGGCGCACGAGCTCGTCGACCGCGGCAGCCGGCGTCCGGCGACGGTCACCGGCCCGGCCGACATGATCGCGGGCGAGGACCGGCTGGCCGGGTTCCGCCGCGGCCTGCAGGAGCGGGGCGTGGCGCTGCCGCCGTCGCGCGTGGTGGCCGGCGACTTCACCATCCAGAGCGGGTACGCGGCGACGGAGCGGTTGCTGCGCCAGCGCTACCGGCCGGACGGCGTGTTCGCCGCCAACGACCAGATGGCCGTCGGCGCCATGCAGGCGCTGCGCGAGCACGGGGTGTCGGTGCCCGGCGAGGTGCGTGTCGTGGGGTTCGACGACGCGCCGCTGGCCGCCGCCACGCACCCGGGGCTCACGACGGTGCGGCAGCCCGTCGAGCAGCTCGGCCGCGAGATGGCGCAGCTGGTGCTCGAGCTGGCCGCCGACCCCGCCGCCGCGCGCGGACGCCGGGTGCCGTCGCGGGTGCTGCCGACCGAGCTCGTGCGCCGCGGCACCACCTGAGCGTGAGAGCGCTCTCACCACGGGGTGGACTGCCGTAGCCTGGGCGCCTCACCCGTCACCTGGAGGTAGTCCGTGGCCGACCACGCAGCCGGCACCAGCACCGTCCGCTCCTTCCCCGCGGACTTCGCCTGGGGCACCGCGACCGCGAGCTACCAGATCGAGGGAGCGGCGGCCGAGGGCGGCCGCACGCCGTCGATCTGGGACACCTTCAGCCACACGCCCGGCAAGGTGCACGACGGCGACACCGGTGACGTGGCCGACGACCACTACCACCTGTTCCGCGACGACGTCGCGATCATGCGCGACCTGGGCCTCACGACGTACCGCTTCTCGATCGCCTGGCCGCGCATCACCCCGCAGGTCACGCCGGACGAGCTCGGCCCGGTCAACCCCGAGGGCCTCGCCTTCTACCGGGCGCTCGTCGACGAGCTGGTCGGCGCCGGCATCACCCCGGCCATCACGCTCTACCACTGGGACCTGCCGCAGGCGCTCGAGGACGCCGGGGGCTGGGCCGACCGCCGCACCGCCGAGCGCTTCGGCGAGTACGCCGACGTCGTGGCCCGCGAGTTCGGCGAGCACGTCGGCACGTTCATCACGCTCAACGAGCCCTGGTGCACCGCGTACCTGGGCTACGCCGCGGGCGTGCACGCACCCGGCCGCACCGAGCCGCTCGCCGCCCTGCGCGCCGTGCACCACCTGAACCTCGCGCACGGCCTGGCCGCGCAGGCGATCCGCGCCGCGGCGCCGAGCGCGCAGGTCGGCCTCACGCTGAACCTGGCCTGGGTGCGCCCGGCGACCGACGGCGAGGCGGACGTCGACGCCGCGCGCCGCATCGACGGCCTGCAGAACCGGGTGTTCCTCGACCCGGTGCTGCGCGGCGCCTACCCCGCCGACGTGCAGGCCGACACCGCGAGCGTCACCGACTGGTCGTTCGTGCTCGACGGCGACCTCGCCGTCACCCACCAGGTGCCCGACGTCCTCGGCCTGAACTACTACTCCCCCACCGTCGTCCGGCGCTGGGACGGCGTCTCGCCCCGCGAGTCGGCCGACGGTCACGGCGACGGCGCGGCCAGCCCCTGGGTCGCGGCCGACGACGTGGAGTTCCCGCTGCAGCCGGGCCCGAAGACCGCGATGGGCTGGCCGATCGACGCCACCGGCATGCGCGAGCTGCTGCTGCGCCTGCACCGCGAGTTCCCCGGCCTCGAGCTGATGGTCACCGAGAACGGCGCGGCGTACGACGACGTCCTCGACGCGGACGGCGGGGTGCACGACGTCGAGCGCGTCGACTACCTGCGCGACCACCTCGGTGCGGTGCTCGACGCCGTCGAGGCCGGGGCGCCGGTGCGCGGCTACTACCTGTGGTCGCTGCTCGACAACTTCGAGTGGTCGTACGGGTACTCGAAGCGCTTCGGCATCGTGCACGTCGACTACGACACCCAGGTGCGCACCCCGAAGGACAGCGCCACCTGGTACGCCGACGTCGTCCGCACCGGCCAGCTGCCCGCCTGATCGCCTGCGCCCCCGGCCTCCCGCACCGCACACTGTGAGCATGGAGGCCGGGGGACGCACCGCGCTGCGCGGCGCCTCGCGGCGGGCGCTCGCCGTGCCGGCGGTGCTGCTGGTGTGGGTGGCGCTCGGCCTGCGCGGTGACCGCTCCGTGCTGGGCCTCGGCCTGCTCGCACTGGTGTTCGTCGCCGCGCTCGTGCTCGCCGCCCGCGTGGTCTGGGCAGCGAGCCTCGCCACCGTCGAGCTGACGCCGCACGCCGTGCGCTGGCGCAGCCGGTTGCCCTGGCGCGACACCTGGCACGAGCTGCCGTGGCACGAGGTGGTCGCCGTGCAGGCCACCGGCCGCGCCCTGCCCCGCGAGCGCCGCACCCTGCGCGTCGAGACCGCCACCGGCTGGCAGACCCTGCCCGTCGTCTACTGGGGCGACCCGCACCGCCTCGTCCGCGACCGCGAGGCCCTCGGCGCCGCCTGGCTCGCCCACCGCGGCCCTGCCTGGCGCCCACGCACCCGCTGAGCCGCTGACGCGGGTGAACGCTCGGCGAAGTACCTGCGCCACGAGCACGGCAGCGTCGATGCTGCACTGGTGACGGACGCTGACCGCATCGAGCTGTCCGGTACCTCGTGGCGCACGCTGGCCTCGCCGCACACCCTGAGCGCGGTCCTCTTCGTCATCGCGTCGATGGTGCTCGTTCCCGACGCAGGACGGACCTTCTGGGTGCTGTGGATCGCGTTCGTCGCGCTCATCCTGGCCATGACTCTCCTGCAGATGCGCGTCGCCGTCGTGCTCGACGCCGACGGCCTGCGCTGGCGCCGCTGGGTGCGCTGGCGGCACCTGCCATGGCCCGAGGTGCAGGCGGTGTGGACCACCGGGTCGCGCAACCCGTTCAGCGTGCGGTCGCTGCTGGTGTCGGACGAGCGCCGAAAGGCACGGACTCTGCCCCTCGCCTACGACTGGTGGGGCGGGCACCGGTTGCAGGCAGAGCACCTCGCGCTGGTCGGCGACGCCTGGCTCGCGCACCGCGGCTCCGACTGGCGCCCGGTCAGCCCGCCCTGGGACCACTCGCCGTTCGCCGTCCCACCCGAGTTCCACTGAGGCCGAGCCGGGGGCCCCGTCACCTGACGCCGCAGGTGCGGTCCGGCGTGGGGCACGGCGTCAGGGCGCGTCGACCTGGGCCAGCACGCGGCGGGCGCCGCGCAGCAGCCGCCACCAGATGACGGCGCAGGCGCCGAAGGCCAGCGCGGTGAGCACCGCCAGGCCACGGTCGAACCAGCCGTGGCTCAGCGGGATGCGGACGGCCTGCAGCAGCGTGACCCCCGCATACAGCCAGACCAGCCAGCGCAGCCGGACCTGGCTGCGCGCGGCGTCGACGGCCAGGGCGCGGGCCGGCTCGTGCTCGGGCAGCACCCCGCGCCGCACGGCGCGCAGCACCTCGCGACGGGTCGGACGGTCGGACCCGAGCACCGCCGCAGGACGACCCCAGGGCGAACCGGTGCGACGGCGCCGCACCAGCAGGATCACCGACAGCTCGACGAGCACCAGGACGGCGGTGGCCGCGGCGACCACGGCGAGCGTCCAGGTGGCTCGCACCGCACCCGCCAGCCAGAGCACCGCGTAGACCGCCAGCGCGCCGAGCGGCAGGCCGACAGCGAGCCCGAGCGTCCGACGCCGCACCCGCCGGGTGGCCGTCGTCCGCAGCGCCGAGAGGCCGTCGTCGGCATCGGGGCGGCTCACCGTGTCGGGCACGCGCGCAGCATGCCGCACCCGCGCCGTCCACGCCCGCGAGACGTCGGCGCGGCCCGACGTCCGAGATGCTGCGGCACCGTCCGAGGGGCGTGCACGCCCCGGGAACGGTGCCGCAGCCCACTTCACGTGGCGTGCGACGCGGGGCGGGCGGGCGGGGACGACGAAGCGGCCCGCACCCTGTGGGGGTGCGGGCCGCTCGTGATGGTGCGGTGGGGCCTTACTCGCCCGTCTTCTCCAGCTGCACCGGCGGCGCGTCGGGGAGGGCGGACTTGGAGGTGCCCTTGAAGGTGAAGGCGCGGTTCTTGCCCTCGCCCTCGACGTCGACCAGGACGATCGAGCCGGCCTTCAGCTCGCCGTACAGGATCTTCTCCGACAGCACGTCCTCGATGTCGCGCTGGATCGTGCGACGCAGCGGGCGGGCGCCGAGGACCGGGTCGTAGCCCTTGTCGGCGAGCAGCAGCTTCGCCGGCTGGGTGAGCTCGAGGCCCATGTCCTTGTCCTTGAGGCGCTCGTCGAGCCGGGCCAGCAGCAGGTCGACGATCTGCACGATCTCGTCCTGCGTCAGCTGCGGGAAGACGATGGTGTCGTCGACGCGGTTCAGGAACTCGGGGCGGAAGTGCGACTTCAGCTCCTCGCTGACCTTCGCCTTCATCCGCTCGTAGTTCGTCGCCGTGTCGTTGCCCGATGCGAAGCCGACGCCCTGGCCCTTGCTGATGTCCCGGGTGCCGAGGTTCGTCGTCATGATGATGACGGTGTTCTTGAAATCGACCATCCGGCCCTGGCTGTCGGTCAGGCGACCGTCCTCCAGGATCTGCAGCAGCGAGTTGAAGATGTCGGGGTGGGCCTTCTCGACCTCGTCGAAGAGCACCACGGAGAACGGCTTGCGGCGCACCTTCTCGGTGAGCTGGCCGCCCTCCTCGTACCCCACGTAGCCGGGAGGCGAGCCGAACAGCCGCGAGACGGTGTGCTTCTCGCTGAACTCGCTCATGTCGAGCTGGATCAGCGAGTCCTCGTCGCCGAACAGGAACTCCGCCAGCGTCTTGGCGAGCTCGGTCTTCCCGACGCCCGTGGGGCCGGCGAAGATGAACGAGCCGCCCGGACGGCGCGGGTCCTTGAGGCCGGCGCGGGTGCGGCGGATGGCCTGCGAGAGCGCGTGGATCGCGTCGTCCATGCCGACGATCCGCTTGTGCAGCTCGTCCTCCATGCGCAGCAGCCGCGAGGACTCCTCCTCGGTCAGCTTGAAGACGGGGATGCCGGTCGCCGTGGCGAGCACCTCGGCGATGAGCTCCTCGTCGACCTCGGCGACGACGTCCATGTCGCCGGCCTTCCACTGCTTCTCGCGCTCGCCCTTCTCGCCGAGCAGCCGCTTCTCGGTGTCGCGGAGCGCGGCCGCCTTCTCGAAGTCCTGCGCGTCGATCGCGCTCTCCTTCTCGCGGCGGGTGGCGGCGATGCGCTCGTCGAACTCGCGCAGGTCCGGCGGCGCGGTCATCCGGCGGATGCGCAGTCGCGCGCCCGCCTCGTCGATGAGGTCGATCGCCTTGTCCGGCAGGAACCGGTCGTTGATGTACCGGTCGGCCATCGTGGCGGCACCCACCAGCGCGGCGTCGGTGATCGACACCCGGTGGTGCGCCTCGTAGCGGTCGCGCAGGCCCTTGAGGATCTCGATGGTGTGCGCCAGCGACGGCTCGGCCACCTGGATCGGCTGGAAGCGACGCTCGAGCGCCGGGTCCTTCTCGATGTGCTTGCGGTACTCGTCGAGCGTGGTCGCGCCGATGGTCTGCAGCTCGCCGCGGGCCAGCATCGGCTTCAGGATCGAGGCCGCGTCGATGGCGCCCTCGGCGGCACCCGCACCGACGAGGGTGTGGATCTCGTCGATGAACAGGATGATGTCGCCGCGGGTGCGGATCTCCTTCAGCACCTTCTTCAGGCGCTCCTCGAAGTCACCGCGGTAGCGGCTGCCGGCCACCAGCGCGCCGAGGTCGAGGGTGTAGATCTGCTTGTCCTTGAGGGTCTCGGGCACCTCGCCGCGCACGATCCCCTGGGCCAGGCCCTCGACGACGGCGGTCTTGCCGACGCCGGGCTCGCCGATGAGGATCGGGTTGTTCTTGGTGCGGCGGGACAGCACCTGCATGACCCGCTCGATCTCCTTCTCGCGACCGATGACCGGGTCGAGCTTGCCCTCGCGGGCGGCCTGGGTCAGGTTGCGACCGAACTGGTCGAGCACGAGCGAGCCGGACGGCGTGCCCTCGGCGGGGCCGGTCGCGGCGGGCTCCTTGCCCTGGTAGCCGCTCAGCAGCTGGATGACCTGCTGCCGGACGCGGTTGAGGTCGGCGCCCAGCTTCACGAGCACCTGGGCGGCGACGCCCTCGCCCTCGCGGATGAGCCCGAGCAGGATGTGCTCGGTGCCGATGTAGTTGTGGCCGAGCTGCAGCGCCTCGCGGAGGCTGAGCTCGAGGACCTTCTTGGCGCGCGGCGTGAACGGGATGTGCCCGGACGGCGCCTGCTGGCCCTGGCCGATGATCTCCTGCACCTGCTCGCGGACGGCGTCCAGCGAGATGCCGAGGCTCTCGAGGGCCTTCGCGGCCACGCCCTCGCCCTCGTGGATCAGTCCGAGCAGGATGTGCTCGGTGCCGATGTAGTTGTGGTTGAGCATGCGGGCTTCTTCCTGCGCCAGCACCACAACCCGACGGGCCCGGTCGGTGAACCTCTCGAACATGACTGTCTCCTCGCGAGCGGTCGGTCTGGGGGAGGTTCCCCTCCCCGACCACATCGATGGTAGTCCGTGATCGGACGCTCACCCGTACGGCTGAACCTTCCGTTGCAAGGTTCTGCCCGACCGACGGCCGCGGGATTGCGTCTGAGGGGCTCAACTCACCGCCGGGCGGGCGTGTTCCGGCTGGACCTGCGCGTTCGCCGACCGCGAACCCCAGCGCGTCGCAGCCGTTCTCGCCGCGTCACCCGACCCGTGCGTCGAACGGGTGACGCGGTGACCATCCGTTGCAGGTTCAAGGACAGGAGGTCGAGGAACCACCATCGCCTTCGAAAGGGTCCTCGTGTCCTCGTTCTCAGCCCGCCGGGTGCTCCCGGCGTCCCTCGCCGGCATGACGCTCGCGGGGGCCCTGCTCGTCGCGGCGCCCGTCGCTGCCTCCGCCGCCGCGCCGTGCCTGCACGACATGACGAACCACCAGTGGGGCGGGGTGAACGACGGTGTCTGCGACGACGCCTTCACCGTCGTCAGCGGGTCGTCCACGCTGCTCGACGTGGCGGCCAACGACTCCTTGACCGGCCTCTGGTTCGGCACCGGCCAGCACATCCACCTGTCCCCGCAGCACGGGTCCGTCGGCTACGCGCCGAGTGGCTTCGTCTACACGCCGAACCCCGGGTTCGTCGGCACCGACACCTTCCGTTACGCGGACGACGACCTCGACTATGAGGCGCTGGTCACGGTGACCGTCGTGTCCCCCGGCCCGTCAGCGACGGCGGTCGGCGCGAGCGAGACGGGCACGGAGTCGGGCGTGAACCCCTCGCTCGACGTCACGCCGCCCGGCTGGGTCAGCGGCGTCACCGCCGAGCTGCAGGACGGTGCGAGCTGGACCGCGGGCTCGGTGACCACGAGTGCCGGCACCTACGCGCTCGACGCGACCGCCCGCACCCTCACCTTCACCCCGGCCGCCGGCTGGTCGGGCACCAGCACGCTGACCTACCGCCTCACCGACGCGGACGGCACCGCCACCTCCACGGTGTCGGCCACCGTCACCGCGCCCGCGCTGTTGGCGGCGCAGCCGGTCACCAGCCAGGCGCGCGGCACCCGCACGCAGACCGTGCCCGTGACCCTCCCCGCCGGCGGCTCCCTGAAGCTCCTCGACGGCAGCGGCGACCCCGTCCCGACGCTCGCCGTGCCGGCCGTCGGCACGTTCGGCGTCGCCGGCGGCGACCTCACGCTCGCGCCGGTCAGCGGGTACACCGGCGACGCCGCGGTCGGCTACCGGGTGACCGACGCCTACGGGCAGACCTCGGACTCGACCTGGACCGCCACCGTCGGCGGGCCGCAGACCTCGCAGGGCCCCACCCTGACGGACTCCGGCGTCGGCACCGCGCCGCAGCACTTCACGCTGCCGGTGCCCGCCGGCTCCACCGCCACCCTGATGGACGGCCAGACCGGCCTGCCCACCAGCACGTGGGACAACGGGGTGCACGGCGTCTGGCGCCAGGTCGGCAGCCAGGTCACCTACACCCCCGCCCTCGGCCTCACCGGCACGCGGACCGCCTCCGTGCACGTCACGAACGAGTACGGCGACGTCGTGGAGGTGCAGCTGTCGGCCGACGTCGCAGCGCCCGCCGCGCCGGTCGCGGCCCCCGCCACCAGCCACGGCACGGGTGAGGCGCCGCAGCAGGTCACCCTCTCGGTGCCGGCGGGCGGCGCCGTCGACCTGCTCGACGCGCACGGCGCGTCGACCGCGCAGGTCGTCCGGCCCGGCGTCGGCACGTTCCTGCTGTCGGGCAACCGGGTCGTCTTCGTGCCCGTCGCCGGCTACCACGGCACCGCGGTGCAGCGGTACCGCGTGACCGACGCCTACGAGCAGACCGGCACGGGCACCTACACCGCCACCGTCACCGCACCGGCCGCCCCCACGGCGTCCGACGTGAAGACCACCGGCCCGGCCGGCGCCCTGCAGGTGCAGGCCGTGCGGGTGCCGATCGGCGGCCGCCTCGAGCTGCTCGACGCCGCCGGCCGCCCCGTCCAGGTGCTGCGCGTCCCGGGTCAGGGCGTCTACTCGATCCTGGCCACGGACGGCAGCGTCCGGTTCGCCCCCGCGAAGGGCTTCTCCGGCACGGCGACCACGGTGCGCTACCGGGTCACCGACGCCTACGGCCAGTCGGACGTCGCGACCTTCACCCCCTCGGTGCGGGCCGGTGCGGTCGCCGCCCCGACGGCGAGCGTCGCCCAGCACGGCCTCACCGTGCGCGGCGCGAACGGCACGCTGCCCGTGACCGTGCGGGTCGACCACGGCCGCATCGCGACGGTGCGCGTCGAGGCCACCGCCACGGTCGACGGTCGCCGTCAGGTGATCGGCAGCGGCACCCGCTCGGGCGTCGGTGCCCGCACCACGGTCCGGGTGCGGTTCAACGCGCTCGGCAAGGCGCTCTCGAACCGGCCCGGCGGCGTCTGGGTGACCACCCGCGCCACCGTCCGCGGACAGGGCGTGCACTCGACGAGCGCCGCGCACGACGCCGGCCGCGTCGTCGACCGCACCGTGGAGCTGCGCACCCTGCACTTCGCCGGCGGCTCGACGAAGCTGACCGCTGCCGACGCCCGCTACCTGCGCTCCGTGCGCACGGCGATGGCCAAGACGACCCGCTCGGTCGACGTCGTGGGCTACGCCGACAGCCAGTCGACGAAGGCCTACAACCAGCGGCTCGGCCTGCAGCGCGCCCGCGCCGCGGCGAAGGCCCTGCTCGCCGGCCGGCACGTCATTGCGCACGTGGTCAGCAGGGGCGAGTCGAAGGCGGTCGCCAGCAACGCGACGTCCGCCGGGCGCGCCCTGAACCGCCGGGTGGAGATCACCCTGCACAGCTGATCGACTGCCGAGATGCGGGCAGTGGTTGCCCCTGGGTCCTCCAGGGCAACCACTGCCCGCATCTCGGCGTCCGGGGTCAGCCGGCGGTGAAGCGGAACCCGAAGGTCGCCGCGCGCGGGCGCAGCACGTACGGCTCGAACACGTCGGGGCCGCAGGCGTGGGTGCCGAGGCCGTGGTGCGCGTGGTCGAGGTGCAGCCAGGTGCGGCCGTCGGGCACCAGGTCGCCGACGTGGTCGGCCGCCGTCAGGGCCGCCACCGACCACGGGCGCACGGTCAGCCCGAACGACCCGCCGCCGGTGGCCTCGACGACGAGCGCGCCCGCCTCGCCGGCCAACCGGGCCCAGCGGGTGCCGGGCCGGTGGCCGTTCTCCTGCGGGCGCACGTACCGGGTCTGCATGCCGAACACCCCGCGCGACCAGAGGCCGTAGCGCGCGCCCTCGTCGGAGTCGGGGTACGCCTCGTCGGGGCCGAGCCCGAGCCACTCCACCTGCTCGAGCCCGCTCGACCCGCCCGGCAGCGCCATCGCGACGCCGAGCCGCGGCCACGTGTCGGGCCACTCGCCGGTCGGCGTCACCGTCAGCTCGACCTCCGCCCGCCCGGCGTCCGCCGTCCAGACCGCCGTGACGTCGAGCGCGCAGCGCAGCGCCGGTGGCGCCAGCCGCGTGCGGACGACGACCCGCGCACCCTCGACGTCGACGCCGACCGTGCGCTGCTGCAGGCGGTGCAGCCCGCCCGCGCGCCAGGTCGCGGCCGCGGGGGTGTGCCGCGACCCGATCTCGTCGTTGTCGGTCGGCGCCCGCCACAGGTCGACGCCGAACGAGCCGACCGGCAGCTCGCCGACGGCCACCAGCGCGCCGGTGTCGGCGTCGAGCGTCACCGGCCCGAGCCGCACGACCCCGCGCCCGCCGCCGCCGGACGACGCCACCGGGGCGACCGGCTCGCCGAGCGGCGCGAGCTGCGGCGACCGCACCTCGCGCTGGGCGAACGCCACCTGGTGCCCGGCGTCGGCCCACCGGGTGGTGCGGCGCTGGTGCGCGCTCACCAGGACCTGCACGTCGTCGTCGTCGGGCAGCGCGGGCAGCGCCACCTCGGCCTGCTCGCCGGCGGCCAGCACCGGCACGTCGAGCACGCCGAGCGGCCGCAGCTCGCCGCCGACGACCGCCGCGACGCGCACCTCGAGGTCGGCGGTGTCGGCGACGTCGCGCAGGTTGCGCACTGTCACCGACGTCTCGCCGATCTCGAACCGGATCGGCGCGTAGACCGCTGCCAGCTGCGCCATCGCAGGGCTCGGCAGCAGGTCGGGCATGACCAGGCCGTCCACGCAGAACACGCCGTCGTGGATCGGCTCGTCGAAGTCGCCGCCGTAGGCGAACTCGCGCTGCCCGCCGGCCGCCGTCCGGCCGATGCCGTGGTCCTTCCACTCCCAGACGAACCCGCCCTGGAAGCGCTCGTACCGCTCGAAGAGGTCCTGGTACTCGCGCAGCCCGCCCGGTCCGTTGCCCATCGCGTGGGCGTACTCGCACAGCACGAACGGCTGGTGCGGCGGCAGGTCGCCGAACGGGCTGCGGTTGCTGCCGTGCCGCTCGGCCAGGGCGTGGTGGTCGCCGCCGGTGAGCAGCGCCTCGCACTCCTCCGGCGAGGGGTACATGCGGGAGTAGACGTCGGAGTAGGTTCCGCGCAGGTCCTGCTCGTAGTGCAGCGGCCGGGACGGGTCGCGCTGCTTGGTCCAGGCGGCCATCGCCTCGAGGTTCGGCCCGTCGCCCGACTCGTTGCCGAGCGACCACATGAGCACGCTCGGGTGGTTCTTGTCCCGCTCGACGGTGCGCTGCATCCGCTCCAGCAGCGCGGGGCGCCAGCGCTCGTCGACCGTCGGGTTGTCGGGTGCCGCCGTGCCGTCGGCGGTCAGCCCCCACTGCCCGAACCCGTGCGTCTCGAGGTCGTTCTCCAGGATCACCCAGAAGCCGAGCTCGTCGGCGAGGTCGAGCAGGTCGGCGCGCGGCGGGGCGTGGCTGGTGCGGATGGCGTTCACGTTGTGCCGCTTCATGAGCAGCAGCTCGTCGCGCACCAGGCCGTCGGGCAGGGCGCGGCCGTGGTCGGGGTCGAAGTCGTGCCGGTTCACCCCGCGGAACTGGATGCGCCGCCCGTTGACCCGCAGCACGCCGTCCTCGATCGCGATGGTGCGGAAGCCGAGCCGCAGCCGCACCCGCTCGGACGGCGTGCTCACCGTCGCGTCGTACAGCCGCGGCACCTCGGCCGACCAGGGCTCGACCGCCCCGACGTCGCTCGGCCCGACGTGCCCGCCGCCCGGCGGCAGCTCGACGTCCAGGCCCAGCTCGGGCACCTGCAGGCGCACGCCCATGACGCACTCGACGTCGAGCGAGCCGGTGCCGGCCTCGTGGTCGTACCCGGCGCGCACGAAGACGTCGTCGACGCCGGCGTCCGGCAGGTGCCGCAGCGTGACCGGCCGGAAGACGCCGGGCAGCCACCACTGGTCCTGGTCCTCGGCGTAGGTCGCGCCCGACCACTGGTGCACGCGCACGGCGAGCACGTTGCGCCCCGGCTGCAGCACCTCGGTGACGTCGTACTCGCTGGTCAGCCGGCTGCCGGTGTGGAACCCGAGCTCGACGCCGTTCAGCCACACCCGGGCGCACGACTCCACGCCCTCGAACCGGACGACGGTGCGCCCGCGGGCCGGCCAGTCGGCGGGCAGCTCGAAGGTGCGGCGGTGGTCGGCCGTCGGGTTGGCGTCCGGCACGTGCGGCGGGTCGACCGGGAACGGGTAGACGACGTTCGTGTACCAGGGGGTGCCGAACCCGTGCATCGGCAGCGACGACGGGATGGCGACCTCGTCCCAGGCCAGGTCGTCGAGGTCGGGGTCGGCGAGCGAGGCGATCTCGTCAGCGTCCTCGGCCGCGGCGACGGTCGGGCTCCAGCGCAGCCGCCACGTGCCGTCGAGCGACAGCACGGGCGCGTCGGAGTGCAGCGCGGCGCGGGGCGGCAGGGTGCCGCTGCTGGGCACGACGTCCTCGAAGTACTCCGGTGCTGGCGACATGTCTCACATCGAACCAGTTGACCGGCAGGGCTGCTCAGGCGGACTTCTTCGCCGCCGCCTTCTTCGTGGTGGTGCGGCTGGTCGACTTCGCCGTCGTCTTCGTCGCCGTGGTCTTCTTGGCCGCCGTCTTGGCCGTCGTGGTCTTCGCCGTCGACTTGGCGGTCGTCTTCGCCGCGGCCTTCTTCGCGGTGCTCTTCGTGGTGCTCTTCGTGGTGCTCTTCGCTGCCGCGGGCTCGGCGCTGCTCGCCGTCTTCGCGCCGCCGCCCTTCGCCGCCTCGACCGAGCGCTGCAGCGCCGCCATCAGGTCGACGACCTCGCCGCCGCCCTCGGGCTTGCGCTCGCCCGGCACGTCGGTGACGTCGCCGCCGGAGAGCTTGGCCTCCAGCAGCGCCTCGACCGCGTCGCGGTAGTCGTCGCCGAACTCCCCGGGGTCGTAGTCGCCGGTCATCGACTCGACGAGTGACGCCGCCATCTGCAGCTCCTGCGGGCGCAGGTCGTCGGTGTCGCCCAGGTCGTCGAACTCGGCGGCGCGGATCTCGTCCGGCCACAGCATCGTCTGCAGCACGATCACGTCGTCGCGCACGCGCAGCACCGCGAGCGTCGAGCGGCTGCGGATCGCGATGTGCACCAGCGCCATCCGGTCGGCCTCGCGCAGCGCCTCGCGCAGCAGCGCGTACGGCTTCACGCCGGTCTTGTCCGGCTCGAGGTAGTAGCTCTTCTCGAACAGCATCGGGTCGACCTGCTCGGCCGGCACGAAGCGCTCGACCTCGATCTCGCGGCTGCCGCTGACCGGCAGCTCGGCGAGGTCCTCGTCGGTGAGGATGACGAGCTGGCCGTCCATCGACTCGTAGCCCTTGCCGATGTCGGCGAAGTCGACCTCCTCGCCGCACACCGAGCAGACCCGCTTGTAGCGGATGCGCCCGCCGTCGGACTTGTGCACCTGGTGGAACGCGACGTCGTGGCTCGTCGTGGCCGTGTACATCTTCACCGGCACGTTCACGAGGCCGAACGACACCGCGCCCTTCCACATCGCGCGCATGCAGCCCTCCAGGTCCGACGGACGAGTCGGGGCGTCCCCCGCTCGGCCCCCAGGATGCCGCCTCCCCGCGCGAGAGCGCCAGACGTGGGGCACCCGGGCGTCGCGGGTCCGGCGTCCGGGTGACGAACGGTTCAGGCCCGAACCACGCGAGCCGATGGTCCCGTGATCGGCCGAGCGGCGGCCGAGGCGAGACGAGGTGGGCCGGTGCAGGTCGTCGACGACGTCCGCGTGACCCCGCCCAGCCGGCACGAGCTCACGCTGCGCGCCATGCACGCGGTGGCGACGCGCGTGCACCACAGCCTCGACCTGGCGACGACGCTGCAGGCGGTGGCGCAGGGCGTGGTGGAGGCGAGCGGCTTCTCGGTGGCCGCGCTGAACGTGGTCGACGACGCCGGCGACTTCGAGGTCGTCTGCGTGGTCGGTGACGACGACGCGTCGGCGATGCTGCTCGGGCACCACGAGCCCGCCGCGGCCATCGACGCGATGCTGGCGCTCGCCGAGCCGTGGGGGCAGCTGCACTTCCTGCACCACTCGGTGAACAACGGGGTGCAGCTGCTGGAGTGGGTGCCCGACCTGCCGGTGGTCGACGACCCGCAGGCGTGGCACCCGGACGACTCGCTGTTCGCCGTGCTGACGACGCCCGCCGGCGAGCGGGTCGGCATGCTCAGCGTCGACGTGCCGGAGGACGGCCGGCTGCCGGACGCCGAGCAGCTCGAGGTGCTCGAGCTGTTCGCCCAGCACGCCGCCGTCGCCATCGCGCACGCGCGGGTGTTCGCCCAGCTGGAGGCCGCCCGCCGCGAGCTGGAGCACCGCTCGAACCACGACGAGCTGACCGGGCTGGGCAACCGCCGGGCTCTGCGGGACGGCGCGCGCCGGCTGACCGAGGCCGGTGACACCGTCGTGGGCGTCGTGGTGCTCGACCTCGACCGCTTCAAGTGCGTGAACGACACCGCGGGGCACCTCGCCGGCGACCAGGTGCTGCAGGCGGTCGCGGCCCGCATGGCGGCCTGCGTGCGCGACGGCGACGTGCTGGCCCGCACCGGCGGCGACGAGTTCGTCGTGGCGGTGGCCGGCGACGACGTGCCCGACCTGCTGCCGCGGCTGGCCGAGCGGCTGGCCGCCGCGATCGGGCAGCCGATCGACACCGCGAACGGGCGCCACCAGGTGGGCGCCAGCATCGGCCTCGCCCTGGCCCGCACCCCCGTCGACCTCGACGCGCTGGTGCGGCTGGCCGACGACGACATGTACCGCCGCAAGCGCGCCGAGGCCTGAGCGCCCCGCGCCGCGAACGGGTGCGCCGCGGGCCGGGTCCGGCAGGATGGCGGGGTGCGCCCCATGCTCGCGACCGCGGCGCCGCCCGGTGCGCCGCCGCCCGGCGGTGACGACTGGCTGCACGAGGTCAAGTGGGACGGCATGCGCCTGCTGGTCGAGGTGCGCGACGGTCGGCTGCGGGCGTTCTCGCGCACCGAGGCCGACGTCACCGTCTCGTTCCCCGAGCTCGCCGGCCTCACCGCCGCCGGCGCCGACCTGCTGCTCGACGGCGAGGTGGTGGCCTTCGACGAGGGGCGCCCGAGCTTCGCGGCGCTCGCCGAGCGGATGCACGTGCAGGACCCGCGCCGGGCGCGCGCGCTCGCCGAGGTGCGGCCGGTGCAGCTGGTGGTGTTCGACGTGCTGCGGCTGTACGGCGTCGAGCTGCTGGGCCGCACGTTCGACGACCGGCGCGCCACGCTCGAGCGCCTCGAGCTGCCCGAGGGCCCGTGGCAGGTGCCCGGCGTGTTCGCCGACGGCCCCGGACTGCTGGAGGCGACCCGCGCGCAGGGCCTCGAGGGCATCGTCAGCAAGCGCCGCGGTTCGCTCTACCACCCCGGACGCCGCAGCCGCGACTGGGTGAAGAAGCCGCACCGCAGCACGCAGAGCTGCCTGGTCGGCGGCTGGCGCCCGCAGACCGGCACCCGCTCGCGGCTCGGCGCCCTGCTGCTCGGCGTGCCGGACGACGAGGGGCTGCGGTTCGTCGGCCGGGCCGGCAGCGGCATCGGCGGCAGGCTCGCCGCGGTGCTCGGCGAGGCGCTCGGACCGTTGCAGCGCAGCGACTCCCCGTTCGTCGACGCCGTCCCGCGCGCCGACGCCGTCGGCAGCGTCTGGGTCGAGCCGCGCGTCGTGGTCGAGATCAGCCACCTCGGGCACGGCGGCCAGGGACGGCTGCGCCAGCCCGTCGTGCTCGGGCTGCGGCCCGACGTCCCCACGGAGGAGGTGCGCGATGAGCCCTAGCGCGGCACACACCGCGACCGTCGAGATCGACGGCCGACGGTTGAAGATCAGCAACCTCGACAAGCCGTTGTACCCGGCGGTCGGCGGGCACGGGCCGACCACGAAGGCCGCGGTGATCGACTACTACGCGCGGGTGTCGGCTGTGCTGCTGCCGCACCTGGCCGACCGACCGGTCAGCCGGTTCCGCTGGCCGGACGGCGTGACGAAGGACCCGTTCGTCGAGAAGGCGGTGCCGCGCGGCACGCCCGAGTGGGTGCGCACGGTCGTGGTCGAGTCACCCGGTTCGCAGCGCGGGCACGAGCTCGTCGAGTACCCGCTGTGCGACGACCTGGCGACCCTCACCTGGCTGGCCAACCTCGCGGCGCTCGAGCTGCACGTGCCGCAGTGGGTGGTCGGCCCGCGCGGCGGCGTGCACAAGCCCGACCGGCTGGTGATCGACCTCGACCCGGGCGCACCGGCCGGCCTGCCCGAGTGCGCCGAGGTCGCGCTGCTGGTGCGGGAGCGGCTGGTCGCCGACGGCCTCGACCCGCTGCCGGTCACCAGCGGCAGCAAGGGCCTGCAGCTGTACGCGCCCGTCTCGGCGCAGCAGGACAGCGACCACCTGCGGTCGTACGCGAAGGCGCTCGCCGAGTCGCTCGAGCGCGACCACCGCGACCTCGTGGTGTCGTCGATGCGCAAGGCGCTGCGGCCGGGCAAGGTGCTGCTCGACTGGAGCCAGAACCACCACGCGAAGACGACGATCAGCCCGTACTCGCTGCGCGGGCGCGAGCAGCCGAACGCGGCGTGCCCCCGCACCTGGGCCGAGATCGAGGACGCCGGGTCGCTGACCCAGGTGCGGTACGACGAGGTGCTGGCGCGGCTGGAGCAGCACGGCGACCTCGCGGCGCCGCTGCTCGAGCACGGGCCGCGCGTGCCCTGACCTGCCCGCACCCGCCGCCCAGCTGTCGACGACTCGGACCACACGGTGACCGCCCGGTGACGGGCGGTGCCGGCGGGCCACCCGACGGGACGATCCGGGCACGTCGGGCACGGGTTCCATGACATCCGTCATGGGTGCCGGGGTCCGGGCCGGGAGACGGTGCACCCGACCCACTCACCCATCGGGAAGGACGCCCATGCACCGGCGCTCCACCATCGCCGTCGCGGTCGCCGCGGCGGCCATCGCCGTCCCCGGCGCGCTCTCGGCCACCGCGGCCCAGGCCGCCACCGGCGGCGCCCGCGTCGCGGTCGCGAACGCGCAGCCTCAGCAGGTCCGCGGCGCCCGGGCGACCGGCACGCCCCGCGCCACCCAGCGCGTCGCCGTCCGGCTCTACCTGGCCGGCCAGTCGCAGGCCGCCCTGGCTGCCCGCGCCGCCCGCGTCAGCAACCCCTCCGACGCGCTGTACCACCACTACCTCACGCCGGCGCAGGTGCGCGCCGCGTACGCGCCCTCGACCGCCGCCGTCCAGCGGGCCGAGTCGTTCCTGAAGGGGGCCGGGCTCAGCATCGGCGAGGTGCCGTCGAACCGCGCCTTCGTCACCGCCAGCGGCACCGTCGCGGCGGTGCAGAAGGCGTTCGGCACGACGCTGCGCACCTACACCGTCGGCGGCCACGCCGTGCGCGCCGCCGCCACCGCCCCGACCGTGCCGGCCGCGCTGCAGCACGACGTGCTCGCCGTGTCGGGCCTGGCGTCGGTCAGCTCGCTGATGACCACCCAGCAGGCCGGCAAGGAGCGGGCGAAGGCGGCGCCGTCGTCCGCGCGCCGGCTCGCGAAGGGCACCCAGGCCCCGCCGCCCGAGGCGTTCGTGAACGCCGGGCCGTGCTCGACCTACGCGTCCGAGAAGATCGCCAAGAACCTGCCCTCCGCCTACAGCGAGAAGCAGCCCTACGCCCAGTGCGGTCAGGTGCCCGCGCAGCTGCAGGGCGCCTACGGTCTGACCCGCTCGATCGGCAAGGGCTTCGACGGCCGTGGCGTCACCGTCGCGATCACCGACGCCTACGCCGCGCCGACCATCGCGGTCGACGCGAACACCTACGCCACCCGGCACGGCCAGAAGGCCTTCGCCGCCGGGCAGCTGACCCAGTCGCTGCCGGTGGGCGGGTTCCGCTACGGCTACGACGACGCCGTGAACGGCGACCAGTGCGGCGAGCAGGGCTGGTACGGCGAGGAGACGCTCGACGTCGAGGCAGTGCACGCCGTGGCCCCGGGCGCCACGGTGCAGTACGTCGCGGCCGCCAGCTGCGACAACGCCGACTTCGCCGAGGCCATCAACCGCGTCGTGGCCGGCCACCTGGCCGACGTCGTCACGAACTCGTGGGGCGGCACCGACGAGAGCAACGGCTCGCCCGAGCTCGACAAGGTGTACGCGCAGATCTTCTACCAGGCCGCGCTCGAGGGCATCGGCTACTACTTCTCGTCCGGCGACTCGGGCGACGGGTCGTCCGACAACGACGGCACGCCCACCGTGCAGTCGCCGGCGAACAGCCCGCTCGTCACCGCCGTCGGGGGCACCGCGCTCGCCGTGAGCAAGACGAACGGTCGCGTCTTCGAGACCGGCTGGAGCACCGGCAAGGCCCTGCTCACCAGCGAGGGCTGGACCCCGCACGCCCCCGGCGCCTACCAGTACGGCGGCGGTGGCGGCACCAGCCGGGTGTTCAAGCAGCCCGGCTACCAGCAGGGCGTCGTGCCCGCCGCCATCGCGCAGCGGTACGCCAAGGCCGGCGGCCGGGCGCTCCCCGACGTCGCGGCCCTCGGCGACCCGAACACCGGCATGCTCGTCGGCGAGACCCAGACGTTCCCGGACGGTACGGCGAAGTACTCCGAGTACCGCATCGGCGGCACCTCGCTGGCCAGCCCGCTGTTCGCCGGCGTCATGGCGATCGCCGACCAGGTCGCCGGCTTCTCGCACGGCTTCGCCAACCCGGCGCTCTACCAGCTCGCCGGCACCTCGGCCGTGCACGACATCACGCACGTCGCCCACAAGGCGGTCGTGCGGGTCGACTACGCCAACGGCGTCGACGCGACCGACGGCACGATCACCTCGCTGCGCTCGCTCGACGACCAGCTCGGCACGACGATCCGCACCCGCACGGGCTACGACGACGTGACCGGCATCGGCTCGCCCAACGGCGAGGCGTTCATCTCGGCGCTGCTCGGCTAGCTCCAGGCGCCCCCCAGGACGGCAGGACGCCCCCGCGATGTTCGTGGCTTCGCGGGGGCGTCCTGTCTCACGTCCGGGGTCGTGCGGTCGTGCGGTGGTGAGGGCCTCAGTGCGCGGCGGCGTACGCGTCCATCACGGTCGCCGAGATGCGGCCGCGCTCGCTGACCTCGTGGCCGTTCTCCTTGGCCCACTGACGGATCGCCGCCGTGTCGGTGCCCGCGGCCGCGCTGGCCGAGCTGTTCGAGCCCGTCGAGCCGGACGACGCGCGCCGCGCCCGCTGGCCGCTGCCGCCGCGCGAGCTCACCCGGCGGGCGTGCCCGACCCACTCGGCGAACGCGTCGCGCAGCCGCTTGGCGTTCGCCTCCGACAGGTCGATCTCGTAGCTCACCCCGTCGAGCGCGAACTGCACGGTCTCCGCGCCCTCGCTGCCGTCGACGTCGTCCTCGAGGATGACCTGCACCTTCTGCGCCATGACAAACTCTTTCTCGAATTCGTGACTGAAAAGCTCGTGTTCACGAATTGTGGCGCATTCTGAATGCGCGCGGCAAATCCGCCGCACCCTTTCAGCCGGCAATTCACCGAGAACTCCCGGCGAATTGCCGATTCAGGACGTCGGCGGGGTGTCGCGGCGCGCGGTCGCGGCGTCCTGCTCGCGCTCGTAGCGGGCCATGGCCGCCCGCTCGCGGCGGTCGCCGAGCAGCATCGCGCGCACGGCGATCACGAAGAGGAACAGCACCCCGATCGAGGGGATCAGCGCAGCAGCGACCTTCACCCGACGAGCGTACGCCGCACCGCGCAGGCCCCCTACGGCACCAGGTCGAGCGCGATGTCGAGGATCGGGCTGGAGTGGGTCAGGCCGCCCACCGACAGGTAGTCGACCCCCGTCTCGGCGTACGCGCGCACCCGCTCGAGCGTCAGGTTGCCGGTGCCCTCGATCTCGACCCGCTCGGGCACGGCGGCGCGCACCGCCTCGACGGTCGCCCGCAGCAGCTCGGGCGTCATGTTGTCGCACAGCAGGAACCGCGCGCCGGCCGCCACCGCCTCCAGCGCCTCGTCGACCGTCGTCACCTCGACCTGCACGTCGACGTCGGGGTACCGCGCGCGGACGGCGTCGTAGGCCGCGGTGACCGAGCCGGCAGCCAGCTTGTGGTTGTCCTTGATCATCGCCACGTCGTGCAGGCCCATGCGCTTGTTCGTGCCGCCGCCCGCCCGCACCGCGTACTTCTCCAGCGCGCGCAGCCCCGGCGTCGTCTTGCGGGTGTCGAGCACGGTGGTGCCGGTGCCCTGCAGCGCGTCGGCCCAGCGCCGGGTGTGGGTGGCCACGCCCGACAGCCGGCACACCAGGTTCAGCGCGGTGCGCTCGCCCACGAGCAGCGCCTGGGTGGCGCCGCGGGCCTCGACCAGCACGTCGTCGCGGCGCACGCGGTCGCCGTCCGACACCCGGTCGCGCACCTGCACCGGCGGGCAGCCGAGGCGGTGCGCGACGTCCGCCCAGACCGCGCCGAACAGCGGCAGGCCGGCCACCACGCCGTCGGCCCGGGCCACCACCTGCACCCGGCTGCTCTGCTCGAGCGGGATCGTGGCCGAGGAGGTGACGTCGACGCCGTCGGGACCACCCAGGTCCTCGTCGAGCGCCCGCCGCACGACGTCGCGCACCACCTCGTCGGGGACGCCGGGCAGCAGGCTCACGCGGGCACCTCCGTGCCATGGGGGTCGGTGGTGCCCGACGAGTCGGTCGGGTCGATCGGGTCGGGCGGGTCGATCGGGTCGGGTGGCACCGGGGCGTACGTCAGCCCGAGCACGCCGTCGGCGTCGAGCTGCGCGGTGAGGTGCCCGCGCCAGGCCTCGCGCGCGTCCGGGAAGTCGGAGCGCAGGTGGCCCCCGCGGGTCTCCTCGCGCAGCGTCGCCGCCGCCGTGAGCACCGTGGCGACGGCGTGCAGGTTGGTCGTCTCCCACGCGGCCGGCCCGGCCACGGCGTCGTCGGACGGCGCGAGGGCGGCCAGGCTCGCCGCGGTGGCGGTCAGCGAGGCCCCGCGGCGAAGCGCACCCGCGCCCGCCGGGATGGCGGCCTGCAGCTCCCCGCGGCGCGCGCCGTCGAGCAGCAGCACCGGTCCGTCGCGCTCGACCGGCTCCGCCTGCGGCAGCTCACCCGCCGCCAACCGGGCCGCCAGGTCGTCGGCGATGCGGTGGGCGAACACCAGGCCCTCGAGCAGGCTGTTCGAGGCCAGTCGGTTCGCGCCGTGCACGCCGGTGTTCGAGACCTCGCCGCACGCCGAGAGGCCCTCGACCGTGGTGCGGCCGCGCAGGTCGGTGACCACGCCGCCACTCGCGTAGTGCTGGGCCGGCGCCACCGGCAGCGGCTCGGTCACCGGGTCGAGGCCGAGCTCGCGGCAGCGCTCGACGATCGACGGGAAGCGCCGCTCGAGGAACTCGCGACCCAGGTGCCGCGCGTCGAGCAGCACGTGGTCGGAGCCGGTCGCCTGCATGCGCTGCACGATCGCCTTGGCGACGACGTCGCGCGGGGCGAGGTCGGCGAGCTCGTGCACGCCGGCCATGAACCGCTCGCCCGTGGTGTCGACGAGGAACGCACCCTCGCCGCGCACGGCCTCGCTGATCAGCGGCTGCTGCCCGCTCGACCCGGCACCCAGCCACAGCACCGTCGGGTGGAACTGCACGAACTCGAGGTCGCGCACCGCGGCACCGGCCCGCAGCGCCGCCGCGACGCCGTCGCCCGTGGCCACGGACGGGTTGGTGGTGGACGACCACACCTGCCCGATGCCGCCGGTGGCCAGCACCACGGCCCGGGCCAGCGCGGCGCCGACGCCGTCGCGGCTGCCCTCGCCGAGCACGTGCAGGGTGACGCCGCAGACCCGCCCGTCGGCCGCCTGCAGCAGGTCGACGACGAGCGCGTGCTCGATCACCTCGATGCCCGGGTCGTCGCGCACCGCCTCGAGCGCCGCGATGAGCGCTCGGCTGATCTCGCGCCCGGTCGCGTCGCCGCCCGCGTGCGCGATGCGGTCGCGGTGGTGGCCGCCCTCGCGGGTCAGCGCGATCTCGCCCTCGGGCGTCAGGTCGAACACCGTGCCGAGCGCCACCAGCTCGCGCACCCGCGCCGGCCCCTCGGTGACCAGCGCGCGCACGGCCTCGACGTCGCACACCCCGGCCCCGGCGACGAGCGTGTCGTGCAGGTGCTCGGCCGGGCTGTCGGCCGGGTCGAGCGCCGCGGCGATGCCGCCCTGCGCCCACCGCGTCGAGCCCTCGTCGAGCACCGTCTTCGTCACCAGCAGCACGCGGTCGACCTGCTGGCGCAGCCGCAGCGCCGCCGTCAGCCCGGCGATGCCCGAGCCGACGACCACGACGTCGGCGGTCGTCGTCCAGCCCGGCGGCGGCGCGGGCAGCCGCCGCGGCAGCCGCGGGTTCACCGCTGCCCCCCGGACGCCGCGAGCGGGCCGCCGCCGGGACCGACGAGCAGCGGCTGGTTGTCGATCAGCCGGGTGGTGCCGACGCGCGCCGCGACCGCCAGCAGCGCCTCGCCGCGGTACCACTCGGGCACGTCCTCGAGCGTCGTCGGGTGCACCAGCACGAGGTAGTCGACCATCGCCAGCGGCTCCTCGACCAGCACCTGACGCGCTGCCCGGCGCACCGCGCTCGGCCCCTCGGAGGCGGCGTCCGCCCCGGCCCGCAGCGCCCGCGACAGCGCCAGCGCCGACTCGCGGTCGCTCGCCGTCAGGTAGACGTTGCGACTGCTCAGCGCCAGCCCGTCGTCCTCGCGCACCGTGGGCACCGCGACGACCTCGACGCCGAAGTCGAGGTCCCGCACCATGCGCCGGATGAGCAGCAGCTGCTGCGCGTCCTTCTGCCCGTAGTAGACGGCGTGCGGCCGCGTCAGGTGGATGAGCTTGCCGACGACGGTGAGCACGCCGTCGAAGTGGCCCGGCCGCGAGCGCCCCTCGAGCACGTCGCCGAGCGGCCCGGCGCTGACCCGCACGCCCGGGTCGCCGTCGGGGTAGACGACGTCGGGGGTCGGGGTGAACACGACGTCGACGCCCTCGCGCGCGCACAGCTCGACGTCGTCGTCGACGGTGCGCGGGTAGCGCGACAGGTCCTCGCCGGGCCCGAACTGCAGCGGGTTCAGGAAGATCGTGACCACGACGTGCCGGGCGCGCTGCGCCGCCTGCCGGATCAGCTCGCGGTGCCCCTCGTGCAGGGCGCCCATCGTCATGACCACCGCGACGTCGCCGTCGTCGAGGGTGGCGCGGGCCTCGGCCAGCTCGGCCCGGGTGCGGACGACGAGCGGCCGGGTGGCGGCCGGCGGCCGGTGCGTGAACAGCGTCAACTACAGCTCCCTCGAGAGGACGTCGAGCAGCCGCTCGGCCGACTGCGGCGCGAGCCGGCCGTCGGCCAGGGCGCGCAGCGCGGTCGCGCGGGCCAGCGCGACGTACGTGGGCAGCACGTCGGGGCTGGTCGTGGCCAGCTCCTGCACGTGCGCGGCCACGGTACCCGCGTCGCCGCGCGACACCGGACCGGTCAGCGCCGCGTCGCCCGCGCGCAGCGCACCGTCGAGCGCCGCGGACAGCAGCGGCGCGAGCACCCGCTCAGCCGGCTCGACCCCCGCCTCGCGCAGCACCTGGGTGGCCTGCGCCACCAGCGTGACCAGGTGGTTCGACCCGTGGCTGAGCGCCGCGTGGTACCCGGCGCGCGCCGACTCGGCCACCCACACCGGCTCGGCGCCCATCTCGACGACCAGCGCCTCGGCCACCGGGCGCACCGCCTCGGCCGCGGTGACCCCGAAGCACGCACCGGCCAGCCGCTCGAGGTCGAGGTGCGTGCCGGTGAAGGTCATGGCCGGGTGCAGCGCGAGCCCGATCGCGTGCTGCTCGCGCACCGGGTCGAGCACCCCCACGCCGTGCCGCCCGCTGGTGTGCACCACGAGCTGCCCGGCCGGCCAGGCGCCGACGGCGGTCAGCCCGGTGACCAGCTGCGGCAGCTCGTCGTCCGGCACGGTCAGCAGCACCAGGTCGCACGCCGCCACGACGTCGGGCACCTCGCGCAGCGGGACACCGGGCAGCAGCGCCTCGGCCCGCCGCCGCGACGCCTCGCTCACCCCGCTCGCCGCCACCACCCGGTGCCCGGCCCGCGCCAGGGCAGCACCCAGCACCGCCCCCACCCGCCCGGCGCCCACGACCCCGACGCTCAGCCGGGCCGGCCGCGCCGCTGCCTCGTCCATGCCCCGCACGCTAGCCCCGCCCACCGACGTCCGACCCCCGCCCCCTGCGCCGCCGGCCCCTGGTGCGCGCCACGTGAAGTGGGCTGCGGCACCGTTCCAGCGGCGTGCACGCCCAGGGAACGGTGCCGACGCCTCACGGACCTCCGCGCCGTCGCCGGGCAGGACACCCGGCCGTCCGGGTCGGACGGCGCGATCCGGTGCGGCCGCGGACGTCGGGTCGCCTAGGCTCGGCGCATGGGACGGCACGAGCGGCTGGCCGAGCTGGCGGCCGTCGACCGCGACGAGCTCGTGGTCGCCGATCTGGGCTGCGGGAGCGGGCGCACGGTGCGGGCGCTGCTCGAGCGGCCGCTCACGCCGGTGACGGTGCACGCCGTCGACCACGTGAGCGACCTCGACGACGACCTGCTGGGTGACCCGCGGGTGGTGTCGCGGGTGGCCGACCTCGACGCGCGGCTGCCGTTCGACGACGGCGCGCTGCACCGCGTGGTCTCGATGAACGTGGCCGAGAACCTGCGCGACCCGGCGGCGTTCCTGGTCGAGTGCCACCGGGTGCTGGCGCCGGGCGGGCTCGCCGTGGTGGGGCACACCGACTTCGACACCGCCCTGTTCACCAGCGCCGACGACGCGCTGACCCGCACGCTGGTCGACCGCTTCGTGGCCGACAGCCCCGCCTCGCAGGAGCGCGCCGACGGCTTCATGGGGCGCAAGTTGCTCGGCCTCGCGCTCGACTCGCCGTTCGGGCCGGGCGAGGTGCACTCGTGGGCCGACCCGCACCGCCGGTTCGACGAGGGCTCGCTGGCCTGGAAGATCGCGATGGGCATGGTGGCGTCGGCGCGGGACGACGCGTCGCTGGCCGCCCGCGCCGCCTCGTGGGTGCACTCGGTGCGCGAGCTGGCCGACGAGGGCCGGTTCCTGTTCACGGTCACCGACGTCGTGCTGGTGCTGCGCAAGGCGCTCTAGCCGGTGCCCCCCACCTGGCGGCGCGCCTGGCACGACGCGCTGTACGGGTCGCGCGGGTTCTACCGGCAGGACGCCGGACCGGCCGCCCACTTCCGCACCAGCGCCACCGCGTCGCCGCTGCTGGGCGCCGCGCTGGCCAGGCTGTGCCGCGAGCTCGGCCTCGGCGCGCTGGTCGACGTCGGGGCCGGGCGCGGCGAGCTGCTGCCCGCCGTGCGCGCGGCCGACCCGGAGCTGCGGCTCACCGGCCTCGACGCCGTCGAGCGGCTCGCGGCGCTGTCGGAGGCCGCCGGCTGGGTGCGCTCCCCCGGCGGCGAGGCGCTGCCCGACCTGCGGCCGGTCACCGCGGCGGGCGCGCTGGTCGTCGCGCACGAGTGGCTGGACGTCGTGCCGTGCTCGGTGCTCGAGCGCGAGGCGGCCGGCACCCTGCGCGAGATCGAGGTCGACCGCGACGGCACCGAGCACCTCGGCCGCCCCGCCGACGCCGAGGACGTCGCGTGGTGCGACCGCTGGTGGCCCGGTGCGCGGGTCGAGGTGGGCCGCTCGCGCGACGCCGCCTGGGCCGCGCTCGTCGACGCCTCGCCGGGCTGCGTGCTGCTCGCCGTCGACTACGCGCACGACGCGGCCGACCGCCCGCCGCACGGCACGCTCGCCGCCTACCGCGACGGCCGGCTCACCGACCCGGTGCCGGACGGCGGCTGCGACCTCACCGCGCACGTGGCGCTCGACGCGGTTGCCGCGGCGGGCGAGGCGGCCGGCGCGACCACGACGGTGCGCACCACCCAGCGCTCCGCCCTGCGCACGCTCGGCGTCGACGTCCGGCTGCCCGACCCGGCGTCCGCCTCGCGCGACCCGTCCGGGTACCTCGCCGCGCTGCAGGCGGCGTCGCTGGCCGGCGAGCTGCTGCACCCGGCGGGGCTCGGCGGGTTCGGGTGGCTGCTGCAGTCGACCAGACCGGCTGGACAGGACGGCCCGGCACTGGAGAGGCTGGCCACGTCGTGACCAGCCCCCGCCGAGCCCGCCGCGCCCGCCGCGCGGCCGTGCCGTGCCTGCTCGCCGCGCTGACCGCCGTCGCGGTGGCTGCCTGCACGTCGAGCGGCGACGGGTCCCGCGCTTCCGGCACCAGCACGGTCACCGTCACGGCCCCGACGTCCGCGACCACCGGGCCGACACCGACCCCGACGCCCACCGCGACGTCCGACGTCAAGGGGCGCGCGCACGACCTCGGGTCGGTCGCGAAGGTGTCGCAGGTCGGCGACGTCGTCGTGGTCGAGCTCGACCGGTGGAGCCGGGACGGCGTGCGCGACAGCACGCTGGCCGAGCAGGGGGTGCCCGTGCAGCCGCACCGCGGCAACCCGTTCGACAACCAGAACAGCTCGAAGACCTACAGCGCGCCGCTCGCCGACGACGCCACGGCGTTCACGAACACCTGCGTGGTGTCGGGTGACGACCTGGGCCTGCGGGTCACCCCGAGCCCGGCCGCGACGTTCGTGCGGGACGTCGACCCCGACCGCGTGCTGATCGTCACCTACGACGCGCAGGGTCGGATCACCCGGCTCGACACCGACCCCCGGTGCCCCGCGGCGAAGCCGACGCCGAGCCCGCCGACCGCGACGCCCACGGCACCGGCGGTCACCACCACCGCGCCGGCGACGCCCTAGGGCCGGGCCGCCGCCTCGTCGGCCCACTCGAGCTCGACGTCGCGCCGGGCCTTCCGCTCGGCGTGCAGCACGGCCTCGACCAGCTCGGCCGGGCTGAACGGGAACTCGAGCACCACGTGCCGGCGGCGCACCATCACCCGCAGCGCGTGCGGCAGCAGGCCCTGCTCGTCGGCGTCAGGCACCCAGGCGTCGACCTCGAGGTAGTCGCCGACCCGGTCGGACAGCGCGTCGAGCGACGCGGCGCCGAGCAGGTCGAGCAGCTCGTCGACGTCGCGCGCCGGGACGAGGGTCCGGGGTGGGTGCACCTGCAGTGGATCGGCAGCGCAGCCCCCCGTCCCCAGCGACGACACCCGGACGGCGCCACCCTTGCGTGCACAGGTACCCCGCCTCACCCGGCCACCACCACCCGCTCGTACCCGCGCAGCACGAACGTCGGGCGGCGCACCGGCTCCGCCTCCAGGTGCAGGCCGGGGTGACGGCGCAGCAGGGCCGGCAGCGACACCTGCAGCTCGAGCCGGGCCAGCGGCGCGCCGAGGCAGAAGTGGATGCCGGCCCCGAAGGCCAGGTGCGGGTTCGGGTCGCGGTCGGCCACGAAGCGGTCGGGTTCGGCGAAGACGGCCGGGTCGCGGTCGGCGGCCCCGAGCAGCGCCGACACCCGGTCGCCGGCGCGCAGCCGCAGCGGCGCCTCGAGGCCGGGCACCTCCAGCTCGACGTCCTGCGTGGCGGTGCGGTCGAACAGGTGCAGCGGGCTGTCGTGACGCAGCATCTCCTCGACGGCGAGCGCCACCGCGGCGGGGTCGTCGAGGCGCTCGCGCAGCCGGTGGAGCTGGTCGGGTGCCTGCAGCAGCGACACCAGGCCGTTGCCGAAGCCGTTGACGCTCGCCTCGTGCCCGGCGTTCAGCAGCAGCACCGCCGTGGCGACCAGCTCGCGGTCGTCCAGGCGGTCGCTGCCGTCGCGCACCTGCACGAGGTGCGTCACCAGGTCGTCGCGCGGCTCGGCCCGGCGCGCCGCGGCCAGCTCGGCGACGTAGTCGGCGAACTCGCCGCAGGCCTGCTGCGCCTCGGCGTCCTGCTGCGAGGTGCGACCGGGCTCGTACATCTTCACGATGGCCTGCGACCAGGGCCGCAGCAGGTGCCGGTCGGCCTCGGGCCACCCGAGCAGCTCGGCGACCACCAGCACCGGCAGCGGCTCGGCGTACGCCTCGATCACGTCGAAGCCGGGCCCGCCGGCGGACTCGACGTCGTCGAGCAGCTGCTCGGCCAGCTCGGCGACCCGCGGGCGCAGCCGCTCGACGTGCCCGCGGCCGAACGCGGCGGCGACCAGGCGACGCAACCGGGTGTGCTTGGGCGGCTCGCTGTCGAGGATCGAGTCGGCGTGCAGCCAGTTGAAGGTGCCCCATGCGGCCTCGGGCTCGCGCGGCTGGAACACCCGGCCGAGGCGGCGGTCGCGCAGCACGACGTCGCAGGCCGCGTGCGACAGCGCGACGTACGACCCGAGCCCCGCGTGCCACTGCACCGGCGCCGCGGCGCGGGCGGCGGCGAAGGCCGGGTACGGGTCGGCGACGAAGGCGGGGTCGTCGAGCGAGAACGGCTCGGTGGTCGTGGTGGTCACGAGGTCAGCATCCACCGGCCGTGGTCGGCGTCGCTGCCGCGGGTGCGCGCGGCGTGCGCCCTGGCCGACTGCTCGTCGAGCAGCCGGGCGGCGACGTCGGGTGCGAGGTGGCGCACGGTCGGCGTGACCGGCCCGCGGGTCGAGTGCACGACGAAGCTGGCCAGGCCGAGCCGGCGCTGCAGCGGCCCCTGCTGCACGCCGAGGCTCTGGGTGCGGGCGTGCGGCACCACGTCGAGCTGGCGGGTGAGCACGCCGCGGCGCAGCAGCAGCACGTCGTCGGTCACCCGCACGCCGTGCCGGCGCCAGGTGACCGGGTCGAGCCAGCGGGCCGAGCGCGGCGAGCCGACGAAGCCGCCGTCGGCGCCGCGACCGGCCCGGCCGGTGAGGCCGGCGGCCAGCACGTCCGCGTCGGGTGCGGCGAGCGACGCGAAGGCGAGCCCGAGCACCTCGAGCGCCTCCTCGCGGCTGCCCACGGTCAGCAGCACGTTCTCGGCGGCCGCGCCGTCCTCCTTGTCGCTGCCCCCGCCGTACCCCGCGACGTTGACCTGCAGCCGCCACCAGTCGCGGCCGCGCCACAGCAGCGGCTGGCTCACCCGCACCGCCTGCACCCGGCCGGGCGGCACGGTCTGCGAGCGCGCGGTGAGCAGGCCGTGGTGCAGGCGCAGGCCGTCGGGCGAGGTGGCGACGCGGAAGCCGAAGGCCGAGCTGAAGCGGGCCCACGTGGCGCTGACCAGGCCGATGACCATGGGCACCAGCGCGCCCAGCACGGCCGGCTGCCGGGTGACCACCGTGACCACGACGACGCCGAGCAGCAGCACCAGCGTCACCAGGGTGGCGCCGCTGCGCACCAGCGACTCGAGGGTGCGGGCGACCGGCACCGAGAGCAGCTCGCGCTCGGGCGCCTCGGGGGCGACGCCGCCCTCGTAGGTGACGCCGGCCGCGCGGGCCAGCAGCGTGTTGCGCAGGGCCTGCGCGTCGTCCTCGCGCAGCAGCGAGAGCCGCACGGCGGAGTCCTTGCCGCCGGCCACCTCGAGCTTCAGCTCGGCCAGGCCGAAGATGCGCGCGAGCAGCGGCCGGACGACGTCCACGGCCTGCAGGCGGTCGAGGCGGGCGCGGCGCTGCTGCCGGAACAGCACGCCCGTCTCGAGCTGCAGCGCCTCGGCGTCGACCCGGTACCGGGCCCGGCGGAAGGCGAGCAGCGCGTACACGCCGGCGACGAGCACGAAGGCGACGAGGATGCCGGCGTAGACCAGCGCCTCGACCCGGCTCGGCGCGCCCTGGCGCACCAGCTCGGGGCCGCGCTGCTGCCCGAAGACGACGAGCGCCGCGGCGATCACCTTCCACCCGCGGACGACCGGGGTGAGCGGGTGCAGCCGCTGCCAGTCGCCGTCGGCCAGCTCGGCGCCGAGCGCCGCCTGCTCCGACCGCTCGACCGGGTCTGCCGGCGCCTCGCCCGCGGGGTGGGTCACAGGCCGGCCAGCCGGGCCTCGCCGCGCTGCGCGAGCCGGTCGCGCAGCCGCGCGGCCTCGTCGGGCGACAGGCCCGGGATGCTGGCGTCGGTGCCCGGCGAGGCGGTGTGCAGCTGCACGGTGGCGTAGCCCAGGCGACGGGCGAGCGGCCCGGCCTCGACGTCGACGAACTGCATGCGGCCGTAAGGCACCACGACGATCGAGCGGAACAGGATGCCCTTGCGCACCAGCAGGTCGTCGTCGCGCTCGGCGTAGCCGGTGGCACCGACCTGCCGCCCGATCACCCACCACGCCCAGCCGAGCACGAGCAGCGGCAGCAGGGCGAGCAGCGCCAGCCAGCCCGGGCCCACCAGCACCCCCACGACGACCAGCGCGAGCGCGACCGGCACCAGCGTCAGGGCGGTCAGCAGCCGGCGCGCGACGGCGAGGCGGCGCGAGACCGCGTGCCAGTGCACGTCGTCCGGTGCGAAGGGGTCTGCGCTCACGGCGTCACTCTGGCACGGGTGCGAGGATGTCGGCCATGGCGACCGGCGCACCTGTGGACGACGCCACCGCCGCACGGCGCGAGCTGACCGTCGGCGTCGGCGCGGGCGGTCTCGCCACGGCCGACATGGTGCTCAACATCGGGCCCCAGCACCCCGCGACGCACGGCGTCCTGCGCCTGCGCGTGGTGCTCGACGGCGAGCGCATCGTGCGCGCCGACCCGGTGATCGGCTACATGCACCGCGGCGCCGAGAAGCTGTTCGAGGTGCGCGACTACCGGCAGATCCTCGTGCTGGCCAACCGCCACGACTGGCTGTCGGCGTTCTCGAACGAGCTCGGCGTGGTGCTCGGCGTCGAGCACGAGCTCGGCATGGAGGTGCCCGAGCGCGCGGTGTGGGGCCGCACGCTGCTCGCCGAGCTGAACCGCGTGCTGAACCACCTGATGTTCGCCGGGTCCTACCCGCTCGAGCTCGGCGCGATCACCCCCGTCTTCTACGCGTTCCGCGAGCGCGAGGAGCTGCAGACCGTCATGGAGGAGATCTCCGGCGGGCGCGTGCACTACATGTTCAACCGCGTCGGCGGGCTGAAGGAGGACCTGCCGGCCGGGTGGCTGGGCCGGGTCACCGAGGCCGTCGCCGGCGTCCGACGTCGACTGCCCGACCTCGAGGGCATGCTGATCGGCAACGAGATCCTCACCGCCCGCACCCGCGGCGTCGGCGTGCTGACCCGCGACGTCGCCGCGGCGTACGGCGTGAGCGGCCCGATCGCGCGCGCCAGCGGCATCGACCTCGACCTGCGCCGCGACGAGCCGTACCTCGCGTACGGCGAGCTGTTCGCGCCCGGGGGTCCCGGCCGCGTCGTGACCCGCACCGCGGGCGACTGCCTGGCGCGGCTGGAGGTGCTGCTCGAGCAGGTGCACGTGTCGCTCGACCTCGCCGAGGCCTGCGTCGACCGGCTCCGCTCGCTGCCCCAGGGGCCGGTGAACGTGCGGCTGCCGAAGGTGCTGCGGGTGCCCGAGGGCCACCGCTACACCTGGACCGAGAATCCGCTCGGCGTCAACGGCTACTACCTGGTCTCGCGCGGCGACAAGGTGCCGCACCGCATGAAGCTGCGCACGGCGTCCTTCGCGAACGTGCAGGTGCTGTCGCGGCTGCTGCCCGGCTGCCTGCTCGGCGACATGGTGGCCGTGCTCGGCTCGATGTTCTTCGTCGTCGGCGACGTCGACAAGTAGCCCGCACCGCACCCGGCCCACCTGCCACGTCCCGGGGTCGACGACGCTCCCCGTGCCACGGACGTGGCAGCTCGGCGGTCAGGCGGTGTGGCGGCCGGAGTACTCGGCGGGCTCGCCCTCGGCGGCGGCCAGGTCGATGGTGACGGCGTGCTCGCGCTCGGCGTCCACGTCGGCGAACACCGCGTCGACGTCGGCGACCCGCTCGGCCGGCGTCAGCGGGAACAGCGTGACGACGGGGTGCGGCAGGGTGTCGGCCAGCGGGTCGGGCGCGGCGGCGAGCGGCACGACGCTCAGCCGGGCCGGCTCGGGCGCGGACGAGGCGATGACCACGCCGTCGACGGGACGCCGCAGCACGAGGCCGGGGACGCGGCCAGGGGCCTGCGGCAGCACGGGCGCGGCCGAGACGTCGTCCACCGGCTGCACGTGCGCGGTGACCGTGTCGACCCGCCGTCCGAGCGCGGCCTCGGCCAGCCGGTGCCGACCCGTGTAGCCACGCCCTGCGCCCGCCGCCAGCACGGCGACGATCAGCCGCAGGCGCAGCGAGCGCCCCCCACGATGCCGTCCGGTCACGAGAGCGGAGCCTAGGGCCGTCACACCCGTCACACGCGTCACTCCTGCGGCGTGTCGCCCGCGGGTCCGTCCGGCGTCCGAGAGGCTGCGGCACCGTTCCCGAGGCGCGCACACCCCTCGGACGGTGCGCGAGCCCCGTTCACGTGGCGCGCGCGCGACGAGTGCACGAGGGCGGACGACGGGCTCGACGCCGTGGGCCGTGTCACCCTGTGCCGTGCCCCACGACGACCCGACCACGGCGGCCGACCCCGCCTCGTACCCGCAGGCGTCCACGGTGCTGGCGGTCGTCGACTGGCGGCGCCGCGTGCACGCCCTCTACCGGGCGGTGCGCGAGCGGAGCCCGCTCGAGGGCCACGCGCTGTGGGTGACCGAGCGCGACGACCTGTTCGCCCACCACCCGGCCAGCCCGCTGCTGCCGGAGCACCGCGCGGGCTTCACCGGGCTCGACGTCGCGCCCTACGACGAGCGGTACCGGTTCGAGGTGCCGATCGAGCCGGTCGTCGGCCGGGAGGAGGTGGAGGGCGCCGACGTGTTCGACGCCGCGACCGCGACCGACGGCACGGTGCCGTTCCGCCGGCTCGGGGAGGTGCGGCTCGACACCGTCGGTGGCGAGGTGGTGCTCGACGTGTGGCGGCTCGGCTCGTACGGCGGCGGCCTGTTCCTGCCGATGCGCGACGGCACCAGCGGCAGCACGTCGTACGGCGCCGGGCGCTACCTGCTCGACACCGTGAAGGGCAGCGACCTCGGCCCCGGTGCCTCCCCCGACACCGTGGTCGTCGACCTCAACTTCGCCTACAACCCCTCGTGCGCCTACGACCCCGCGTGGTCGTGCCCGCTGGCCCCCGCCGGCAACCGGACGCCGGTCGACGTGCCGGTGGGCGAGCAGAACACCGGCCCCTGGGCCGAGGACTGACCGACGTCAGCTGCCGCTGGTGACGATCGACTGCACCTCGGCGACCGGGATCTGCGTGACGCCGTCGCGCACCTGCGGGTCGGCCAGCGGCCCACCAGGGCCGGCAGCCCCTGCGATCGTGCTGGTCCAGGCCGCGCCGTAGCTGGTGGTGCCGGTGACCCGATAGGGACCCTCGATCGAGGCGCGCTCGAACTCCAGGGTGCAGCCGCTGGTGTTTGCCGCGCCCTGGTGCCACGCCGTCGTGCCTGCCGGCACCGAGCACTCACGCCGCTGTCCACCGCCGGCCACGAAGAACTCCGCCGGCGTGGCCGTGACGGTGGCGCTGTTCGCCGGTTCGCCGGCGGTCGCGGTGATCGACCACTCGCGGAAGTCGCCGCCGTCCGTCCAGAACCAGGTGGGCAGCCGCACGAGGGTGCGGGTGGTGGGGTTCTGCCCGATCTGCGGCACCGGGAGGGTCAGCGCCCTGAGGGCGAGGTCGCGCAGCACCTCGACGCTCGGCGGCTGCGGCAGCGGCTGCGGTGGGTTGGTCCCCGCCGGTACGAAGATGTACCCCGCGTTCCCCCCGTTGATGCCGGGAGGCGCCGCCTGGCGCAGCTTGCCGATGCAGGTGGACGTCACGTCGTCCCACCAGTGGTCGTCACCGATCGTGGAGCGGGGGCCGGGCGCCACGGTGTACCAGACGCCCTGGTCGTCCTTGTGTGCCTCGACGGCCTTCTTGACGGGGAGGTACATCGCCTCCTCGCCGCCGACGGCCGCCTGGTGGTTGAGCGTCTCCTCGTCCTGGTACCGCTCCCACATGGTCTTGCCGGTGTAGGCGCCGCCGAGGGAGTCCCACATGCACGCGGGCGGGGTGTACGTCGTCGCCGTGGTGCCGGCCGTCGTGTGCCCGCCGCTGCTGGTGACCCCGCCGTTGGTGACCGCCGTGCCGGAGAAGTGCACCTCGACCGCGATCCCGCCCGCGCCGCTGCTGCCGCTGACCTGGTCGTCCACGCCGCCGCCGGCTGCTGCAGCCGAGGGGGCGGTCACCGCCAGCGCTCCCGCTGCCAGCGCCGAGGCCATCACGACCGCTCGCACCGTCTTCACGTCAGTCCCCTCCTCGTGCGGCCGTCCGAGGCCGCTCCCCCTGCGTCGTCCTGTCGAGGATGTACCCAGCCGGCGCGAACCCCAAACCCGCTGCCGACTCAGGCGCACGCCGCGGTGTTGCGTCCGATGTCGCTGACGAGCCAGCGCCCGGACACCAGCTGGAGCGTCGTGACGTACCCGACGCCCCCCCGCCCGCGGCTGCCCGGCACCGCCTCGCCGTCGTGCGTCGCGACCGTCTTGGACAGGTCCAGGCAGTCGGAGACCCGAGCGACCGAACCGCGCGCCAGCAGCACGGTCGGCTGGATGGTGATGCGGCCGGTGACCACCTGCCCGGCCCGTCGGTTCTTCGTCAGCAGCGCCACGGTGTCGCGCCGCTGGGAGCCGGTCACCCGCTGGAGCAGCGGTCGCCAGCCCGGGTCGGAGCGGGCGAGCGCCGCCACGTCGGCCTGCCAGAACTCCACGTAGGCGCGGTGCACCGCCGCGCCGACGGCGTCGGTCGGCGGGGTGCCGCGCACCGCGACGTCCTGCGCCCCCTCCAGCGGAGCAGAAGTCGCACCGGCTGTGGCGGTCGCCGTCGCGGACGTCGCAGCCGACGGCGACGACGAGGGGCTGGCTGCCGTCGTCGTGCTGGCGCCGAGCGTCGGCAGGCCGGACGCGTCGTCGCCTCCCCCGGAGCAGCCCGTCAGCGCGGCCAGCCCGGTGACGAGCACCAGGCCGACCGCACCGACGTGCCGGCGGGTCACTTCAGGAGGCCCTTGGAGGTCAGGTACTCCTTGGCGACGTCGGGGGCCTGCTGGCGCTCGGCGTCGATCTTCAGGTTGAGGGCGGTGAGGTCCTCGGTGGTGAGCACGGGGGCGAGGGCGTTCAGCGCGGTGGCGATCTTGGGGTCGCTGGCGTCCTTGAGGCTGATGGTCGGCACGAGGTTCTCGGCCTTCTGCAGCTTCTTGTCGTCCTCGAGGATGACCAGGCCCTTGGCGTCGAGCGTGCCGTCGGTGGTGCCGGTCTCGCCGATGTCGATGGTGCCCTTGAGCACGGCGTCGGCCATGGCGACGGAGCCGAAGTCGTACTTCTCCGGCTGCAGCTTCAGGCCGTAGGTGCCGTCGAGGCCCGGGTCGCCCAGGCAGACCGGGTTCTTCGCGCAGTCGCCGGGGGCGCCGAGCTTGAACGTCTTGTTCAGCGCCGCGAGCGCCGACAGCGTGGTGATGTTGCCGTTGTCGGCGGCGAACTTCTTGGTCACGTAGAACGCGTTGGCGTCGACGGCGGCGGCCGGGGTGAGGGCGCCGATGCCGAGCGGCTTGCCGACCTCGTTCAGCTTGGCCAGCGTCTCCTCGGTGCTCGCGCTGGGCACGGCCGAGCCGTTCAGCTGGTCGAGGGTGCTCGCGAGGTAGTCGGGCACGATGTCGATCTCGCCCGACTCGAGGGCCTTGGTGTAGATCGGGCGCTCGCCGACGGCCTTGATGGAGGTCTGGTAGCCGGCCTGGTCGAGCAGCAGCTTGTACATGTTCTGCAGGATCGAGGCCTCGGTGAACGTCGGGCCGCCGACGACGAGCGTCTTGGTGGCGCCGCCGGAGGCCGAGCCGCTCGAGCCGGAGCCCGAGCTGAACGCGTCGTCGCCGCCGCAGGCGGTGAGGCTCAGCAGCAGCGCGCCGGCGCCGACGACGGCGGTGCGGCGCAGGGTGCGCGCGATGGGTGTACGCATGGGGGGTGTCACCTTCTGTGTCCCGCGCGACGGTCGGCCGCGCGCGTGTCCGGAGTGGCGCCCGAGCTCAGGCGCCGCAGACCGCTGACACTAATCCGCGGCACCGACAAGCGCTGCGTCCGCCCCGCTCTGCCCACCTGTCGGACGGCGCGTCGTGCGTGCCGCCGGGGGCCGGACGGCGCGCTGCACCACCTCGAAGACGCCCTCCGTGAGCAGCGCGAGCACCGCGACGAGCAGCGCCCCGCTGAGCAGCATCGGCTGGTCCTGCAGCGAGAAGCCCGAGGTGATGAGCTCGCCGAGCGCGCCGCCGCCGGCGATCCCGGCGATGGTCGCGGTGGCGACGACCTGCACCGCAGCGAGCCGCAGGCCCTGCACGAGCAGCGGCGCGGCGAGCGGCAGCTCGACCCGGCGCAGCACCTGGAACCCGCTCATGCCCATGCCGCGCGCGGCGTCGACGGCCGCCCGGTCGACCTCGCGCACGCCGACGTAGGCGTTCGTGAGGATCGGCGGGATGGCGAACAGGAACAGCGCGGTCACCACCGAGAAGGCGTTCTTGCCGAACGGCGCCGGCGCGATGATCAGCAGCACGAGCAGCGCGAACGTCGGGACGGCGCGGCCGATGTTGCCGACGTTCAGCGCGAGCGCCCCGCCGCGGCCGACGTGCCCGAGCCACAGGCCCAGCGGCGCGATCAGCACGAACGCGAGCAGCAGCGCGAGCACCGAGTACCAGACGTGCTCCCACAGCAGCACGCCCGCACCCGAGGGACCGCGCCAGTTCTCGCCGTCCGACAGCCACCCGATCACGTCGCCCAACCAGCTCATGCCGACCTCCCCCGCCGCCACGGTGTCGCCAGCCGCTGCACGCCGAGCAGCAGGACGTCGAGCGCCAGCGCGAGCAGCACGCACAGCACCGACGCCGTCAGCACCTGCGCCTTGAACACCGTGCGCAGGCCGTTGTAGATCAGGTCTCCGAGCCCGCCGTACCCGACGACGGCGCCGACCGTGGTGAGGGCGACGGTCGAGACGGCGGCGACCCGCAGGCCGGCCATGATGCTCGGCAGCGCGAGCGGGAACCGCACCCGCCACAGCAGCCGCCAGCTGCCGAAGCCCATGCCTCGCGCGGCGTCGACCACCTGCTCGGGCACGGCGTTCAGCCCCGCCACGACGGCCCGCACGAGGATGGTCAGCGAGTAGAGCACCAGGCCGACGACGACCGTGCGCGCCGACAGGCCGGTGAACGGCAGCAGCAGCGAGAACAGCGCCAGCGACGGCACGGTGTAGATGATCGTGGAGGCGCCGAGCACGAACTGCTCCAGCGGCTTCCAGGTGCGGCAGAGCACCGCGAGCGGCACCGACACCAGGATCGCCAGCACCACGCTGACCAGCGTGATGAGCGCGTGCTGGCCGAGCGAGTCGAGGATCTCCGTCTTGCGCGTGCGCAGGTACTCGCCGCAGATCCAGTCGTTGCGGATGAGGCAGCCCTGCGTCACTGTTTGGGCATGACCCAGTCCGGACACGAGGCTGTCGGCTCCCGCGAGGGCTCCACGGAACGGCACGGCGCAGACGCTACCTCCGATGCGATGATCCGTCTGCACGGTGTGGAGAAGACGTACGGCGACGGGACCACCGCCGTGCGGTCGCTGACCCTCGACGTCCGCCGCGGCGAGCTGCTCGCGCTGGTCGGCCCCTCGGGCTGCGGCAAGTCCACGATCTTGCGCATGGTCAACCGTCTGATCGAGCCCACCCACGGCAGCATCGAGCTGGACGGCGAGGACGTGACGCACGTCGACCCGGTGCAGCTGCGCCGGCGGATCGGGTACGTCATCCAGGCCAGCGGCCTGTTCCCCCACGAGCGGGTGCGGCAGAACGTCATGACGGTGCCGAGCCTGCTGGGCTGGGACAAGCAGCGCGCACGCGCCCGGGCCGACGAGCTGCTCGAGCTGGTCGGCCTCGATCCCTCGCAGTACGGCAACCGTTACCCGCACGAGCTGTCCGGGGGCCAGCAGCAGCGCGTCGGCGTGGCGCGTGCGCTCGCCGCCGACCCGCCGGTGCTGCTGATGGACGAGCCGTTCGGCGCGGTCGACCCGATCCAGCGCGACCGGCTGCAGGCGCAGTTCCGCCACATCCAGGCCGAGCTCGGCAAGACCGTGCTGCTGGTCACCCACGACATCGACGAGGCGGTGCGGCTGGCCGACCGCATCGCCGTGCTCAGCGTCGGGGGCGTGCTCGAGCAGGTCGCCGACCCGACCACCGTGCTGGGCGCGCCGGCCAACGACTTCGTGGCGGACTTCGTCGGCTCCGACCGCGGGCTGCGCCGGCTCGCCGTCACGCCGATCGACCCGCAGGACCTCGAGCACCCGCCGACGGTGCGGCAGTCCGAGGACCTCGCCACCGCCCGCGCCGTCATCGACGCCGCGGCGCAGCCGTTCGCCGTCGTGCTGGACGACGCCGGCAACCTGCGCGGCTGGGTCGGACGGCGCGAGACGGAGGGCACGGGCACCGTCGCCGACCGCCAGCGCCGCTTCGAGGAGACCGCCGACGTCGGCGACACCCTGCGCCGGGCGCTCGCCGAGATCGTGCAGCACGACGCCGGCTGGCTGCCCGTGGTGGACGGCGACCGCTACCTCGGCGTGCTGACCCCGACGTCGGTCTACACGGCGCTGCGACGCACCGCCCCGCAGCGCGAGGGCACCCCGGTCGCCTGAGCCGGCGTCAGGTCGCGGCGGTGCCGCGCGGCGGCACGCGACCCTGGCGGTCGTCCTCGGGCGGCACCCGGCACCAGCGCTCGACGAGCCACCCGACCCCCCACAGCAGGGCGGACGCCGCGAGCGTGACCAGCGCACGCACCAGGGCGTCGCGGCGGGCGCTGACGTCGGCGTCCGGCGCGAGCACCAGCGCCTGCGCGGCGTACCAGCCGGTCAGCAGCGAGCCGGCCACCTGCGCGGCCTTGGCCAGCACCGCGGTGCGGGCGGCGCGGATCGGGTCGAGCGGTCGATCGCGGCCGCCGCGCGTCCACTGCCGCACCGGCCACCCTGCAGCCAGCACGGCGCCGCTCACCACGAGCAGCAGCAGCGGGGCGCTCCACGGCAGCATCGGCAGCTCGTGGCCCGACCCCGCCCAGGCCTGCAAGGCCGCCCACCCGCCGGCGGCGACGACCACCGCCGCGAGCAGCAGCGTGCGGGTGCGGGTCGGCGTCATCGCAGCGGCTCGATGTCAGCCGGCCGCACGCCGTCGCGGTCGGGGGCGGACGCCGCGAGCCCGGCGACGTCGGCCACCGAGCCGTCGGCCAGCCGCAGCCGCGCCGCGGGATCGACCTGCGCCCAGGGCAGCAGCACGAAGCCGCGCTCGTGGGCCCGCGGGTGCGGCAGCGTGAGCCGCTCGTCCGAGCGCACCACCTCGTCGTCGGCGCCCGGCTCGCCGTACGCCACCACGTCGACGTCGAGGGTGCGGGCCCCCCAGCGCACCAGCCGCTCGCGCCCGTGCCGCTGCTCGACCGCGTGGCAGGCGTCGAGCAGCGCGTCGGCGTCGAGGTCGGTGTCGGCCAGCACCACGGCGTTCAGGTAGTCGGGCTGGTCGGGGCCGCCCACCGGGTCGGTCTCGACCGGCGCCGACACCGAGCGCACGCGCACGCCGTCGGTCGCGTCGAGCTCGGCCACCGCGTCGCGCAGGGTCGCGGCCCGGTCGCCGAGGTTCGCCCCGAGCGCCAGCACCACGGCCGTCACCCGCGCCACCGGCGGACGCGCACGACGACGTCGGTGAACGGCGTCGGCACCGGCGCGGCCGGCTTGTGCACGGCGACGTCGACGGCGACGACGGGCGCGGCGTCCGGTCGCTGCAGCACGACGTCGGCGACACGCTGGGCGACCGTCTCGACGAGGTCGACCGGCTCGCCCTCGATCACCGCGACGACCTGCTCGGCCAGCTCGCCGTAGTGCACGGTGCGGGTCAGGTCGTCGCCGGCGGCCGCGGGTCGCGTGTCGAGGTGCAGCACGACGTCGACGACGAACACCTGACCCAGCTCGCGCTCGGCGCTCAGCACGCCGTGCCGCCCGCGGGCCCGCACCCCGAGCAGCTCGACGGTGTCGAGCGGCCGGCCGTCGGGGCCGGCGACCGGGCCGCTCACCGGGTCACCCCGTGGTGGGCCGCCAGCGCGTCGAGGTCGGTCACGGGGTGGCGCTCCCCCGCGGCCAGGGCGGCGGCCACCACGCGCACCGCGTCGGCGGTGGCGGGCACGTCGTGCACGCGCACGCACCAGGCGCCGGCGAGGGCGACCAGCACGGACGTCGCCGCGGTGGCGTCGTCGCGCTCCTGCGGTGGGCGCGGGGCGCCGTCCGGGCCGGCGAGCAGCGAGCCGAGGAAGCGCTTGCGGGACGGCCCGACGAGCAGCGGCCGGTGCAGCACGGCGAGCTCGTCGAGCCGGGCCAGCAGCGCCCAGTTGTGCTCGGCGCGCTTGGCGAAGCCCAGCCCCGGGTCGAGGACCACGCGGGACAGGTCGACCCCGGCGTCCGCGAGCGCCCGCAGCCGGGCGCCCAGCTCGACGCGGACGTCGGTGACCACGTCGTCGTAGGTGGCGAGGTCGTCCATGTGGTCGGACTGCCCGCGCCAGTGCATCGCCACGAACGGCGCGCCGGTGCGGGCCACGAGCGGCACCATCGCCGGGTCGGCGAGCCCGCCGCTCACGTCGTTGACCAGCACCGCCCCGGCGTGGAGGGCCTGCTCGGCGACCTCGGCGCGCATGGTGTCGATGCTGACCAGGGCGCCCTCGGCCACCAGGTCGCGCACGACCGGCAGCACCCGGCGCAGCTCCTCCTCGAGCGGGGGGCGGACGGCACCGGGCCGCGTCGACTCGCCGCCGACGTCGAGCAGGTCGGCGCCCTGGGCCAGCAGCTCGCGGCCGTGCGCCGTGCCGGCGGCCGGCTCGAACCAGCGCCCGCCGTCGCTGAAGGAGTCGGGCGTCACGTTGACCACGCCCATCACCAGGGTGCGGCCCGGGTGGGTCAGGTGGGGCGGCAGGCCGTCGGGCCCGGCCGGGCCGGCGGCGACCTGCGAGCCGGTCACTTCGCCGCGCCGCCCAGCAGCGCCATCGCCTCGGCGCGCGTCGCGGGGTCGCGCAGCTGCCCGCGGACGGCGGAGGTGATGGTGCGCGACCCGGGACGCCGCACGCCGCGCATCGACATGCACAGGTGCTCGCACTCGACGACGACGAGCGCGCCCTTGGGGTGCAGGTGCTCGACCATCGCGTCGGCGATCTGCGTGGTCATCCGCTCCTGCACCTGCGGCCGGCGGGCGTACACGTCGACCAGCCGGGCCAGCTTCGACAGGCCGGTGACCCGACCGTCGGCCCCCGGGATGTACCCGACGTGCGCGACGCCGTGGAACGGCACCAGGTGGTGCTCGCAGGTCGAGTACACGGCGATGTCGCGCACGATCACGAGCTCCTCGTGCCCGATCTCGAACGTCGTCTTGAGCACGTCGCCGGGCTCCTGGTCGAGCCCGGCGAAGATCTCGCCGTAGGCGCGCGCGACCCGCGCGGGCGTGTCGCGCAGGCCGTCGCGGTCGGGGTCCTCGCCGATCGCGAGCAGCAGCTCGCGCACGGCGGCCTCGGCACGGGGCTGGTCGATCATCTGCGGCGTCCTCGTGGGCTCGGGGGCGACAGGGTCGGTCCGTCAGACGCCGGGCTCGACCGGACCGCCGTCCGGCACCTCGACGACGGCGGACGGCGGGTGCTCGCGACCGTCGTCCTTCGACAGGTCGGGGGCGTGACCGTTGCGCCGCTCCCCCGGACCCGTCACCGGGGGCAGCTCGCTGATCGGACGGCGCTCGCTGGAGAGCCACACCGGCCGCTCGGGCTGCTTGCGCAGGTCGGCGAAGATCGTCTGCAGCTCCTTGCCGCCCAGCGTCTCGTGCTCGAGCAGCGCCAGCACGAGGTTGTCGAGCACGTCGCGGTTCTCGACCAGCACCTCCCAGGCCTCGTCGTGGGCCGCCTCGATGAGCCGACGGACCTCCTCGTCGACGATGCCCGCGACGCCCTCGGAGTAGTCGCGCTCGTGACCCATGTCGCGGCCGAGGAACACCTCGCCGCCGGCGGAGCCGAGCTTGATGGCCCCGACCCGCTCGCTCATGCCGAACTGGGTGACCATGCGCCGGGCCAGGCCGGTGGCCTTCTCGATGTCGTTCGAGGCACCGGTGGTCGGGTCGTGGAAGACGAGCTCCTCCGCGACGCGGCCGCCGAGGGCGTAGGCGAGCTGGTCGAGCAGCTCGTTGCGGGTCGTGGAGTACTTGTCGTCGACCGGCAGCACCATCGTGTAGCCGAGGGCCCGGCCGCGCGGCAGGATCGTGATCTTGGCGACCGGGTCGGTGTGCCGCAGCGCCGCCGCCACCAGGGCGTGACCGCCCTCGTGGTAGGCGGTGATCTTCTTCTCCTTCTCGTTCATCATCCGCGTGCGCTTCTGCGGACCGGCGACCACGCGGTCGATGGCCTCGTCGAGCGCGGCGTCGTCGATGAACTTCGCGCTGGTGCGCGCGGTGAGCAGGGCGGCCTCGTTGAGCACGTTGGCCAGGTCGGCGCCGGTGAAGCCGGGCGTGCGTCGGGCGACGGCCTCGAGGTCGACGGCCGGGGCCATCGGCTTGCCCTTGCTGTGCACCGTGAGGATGTGGTGGCGCCCCTTCATGTCGGGGGCGTCGACCGCGATCTGCCGGTCGAAGCGGCCCGGGCGCAGCAGCGCCGGGTCGAGGATGTCGGGGCGGTTGGTCGCCGCGATGAGGATGACGTTCGTCTTGACGTCGAAGCCGTCCATCTCGACGAGCAGCTGGTTCAGCGTCTGCTCGCGCTCGTCGTGCCCGCCGCCCAGGCCGGCGCCGCGGTGGCGACCGACGGCGTCGATCTCGTCGACGAAGATGATGGCCGGCGCGTTGGCCTTGGCCTGCTCGAACAGGTCGCGCACGCGGCTGGCGCCGACGCCGACGAACATCTCGACGAAGTCCGAGCCGGAGATCGTGAAGAACGGGACGCCGGCCTCACCCGCGACCGCACGGGCCAGCAGGGTCTTGCCGGTGCCGGGCTGGCCGTAGAGCAGCACGCCCTTGGGGATCTTCGCGCCGACCGCCTGGAACTTGGCCGGCTCGGCGAGGAACTCCTTGATCTCCTGCAGCTCCTCGACGGCCTCGTCGGCGCCCGCGACGTCGGCGAACGTCGTCTTCGGGGCCTCCTTCGAGACCATCTTGGCGCGCGACTTGCCGAAGCTCATGACCCGGCTGCCGCCACCCTGGGCCTGGCTCATGAGGAACCAGAAGACGCCGAGCAGCAGCAGGATCGGCAGGAAGCTGCCGAGCAGGGTGAGCAGCACGCTCTGCTGCGGCACCTGGTCGGTGAAGCCGCCCGGGAGGTTGTTCGTCCGAGCCTCCTCATTGACGGCGTCGACGACCTCGGGGCCGCGCGGCGTCACGTAGAAGGCGCGCAGGCGGGTCGCGTCGCGCACGCCGTCGCCGCTGAAGGTCTCACCCTTCTTCAGCACGACGTCGATGCGCTGGTCGCCCTCGACGAGGGTCGCGCTCTGCACCTTGTGCTGCTGCAGCAGCGTCAGCACGTGCGAGGTGCCGACGCGCTGGTAGCTGTCGCCGAGGTTGCCCAGCCGCAGCGCGGTGAAGACGATGACGAGGATCAGCGCGACCCAGATGACCGGGCCTCGCAGGATGCGCCTGAAGTCCATGGTGTGAGGGCCGGGTGGCCCCGTCCTCCTCGCTCGACGGTGCGGCGGTCACCGCGGTCCTCTGCGGCGGCGCCGCTCGTGAGGATACCGCCACGACCTCGGCGGACAGCACGCCCACCGAAGGGGAGAACGGGCGGCTCGTGCCGGGTGTTCCGGCCGCGGCCCGGCTCTCAGGAGGTTCTCAGGAGTAGACGTGCGGCGCGAGCGTGCCCACGAAGGGCAGGTTGCGGTACTTCTCGGCGTAGTCGAGCCCGTAGCCGATGACGAACTCGTTCTCGATCTCGAAGCCCACGTAGCGGACGTCGACCTCGACCTTGGCGGCCGCCGGCTTGCGCAGCAGCGTGCAGACCTCGACGGACGCCGGGCCGCGCGACCCGAGGTTCGCGACCAGCCACGACAGGGTCAGGCCCGAGTCGACGATGTCCTCGACGATGAGCACGTCGCGCCCGGTGATGTCCTTGTCGAGGTCCTTCATGATACGGACGACGCCGCTGGACTTGGTGCCCGAGCCGTACGACGAGACGGCCATCCAGTCCATCTCGGCGGGGGCGTGCAGCGCGCGGGCGAGGTCGGCCATCACCATGACGGCGCCCTTCAGCACCCCCACGAGGAGCAGGTCGCGGCCGGCGTAGTCGGCGTCGATGCGCGCCGCCAGCTCGCGGAGCCTGGCCTGGATCTCGTCCTCGGTGATGAGCACCTTCTGCAGGTCGGCACCCAGGTCCTTGTCGTCCACGAGCGTCAGCGTGCCACAGCCGCGTCGACCCCCGACACCCGACGGCAGCCTGATCGGCCCCTGCCCGTGCCAGTCGGTGACCAGGGCGTCGAGCGCCCGCAGGTGGACGTCGGCGAGCGACCCGGCGGCGCACCCGGCGGCCCGGGCGGCGCGGCCCAGCACCCGCCGGCGCAGCGCGAGCGACAGA